>CALCDS010000288.1 GCA_937900065.1 uncultured Clostridiaceae bacterium
AAAGATTAAATCAAAAGCATAATTACAAAAAACCACTTAAGATCGGCGGTTTTGGGTTATCGGGCGGGATCACACACTGGCACTTCTGGCAAGAGTTTTTGGAGCTATTAAGCAAGGATGAGCAAAGGATCATTGATTTCTATTCTATGCATGAATATCATACGAATCCCCAGCGCATCATGGAATTTTGTATGCGACATCAAGAGATGATTAATGAACTCAATTTGCCAAACCTTCCTTTGCTCATGACCGAGTATGGTTTAAGAAATGGAGTTGGAGACGCCGGGCGGCCAACAAATATTCAAAATGCATCCGGTGAAATACCCGGAATGATACTGGGCTCGCATTACCCCAATCTAAAAATGTTTCCATGGTGCACTTTCCATAACCCTAATCAACAAATAGGCAGAACCATGTTCATACTTAATGGGAAAAATGAATATATCCCTACGCCAAACGGGCATACGATGACCATGTTTAAAATGTTGGGCAGTTATGAACTCATGATTGAGGAATATGTGGAGAATAAAGCGGTTGCAACAATAGATGATGAGAGAATATGTGTTTTAGTTTCAAATCCAGGCAAAAATGAAACTGATGTAGAGTTGATATTGAGAAATTTAGAAAACAAGAGGTATGAAATCAATCAATACATGGTAGACAGCCATACAAACAATTGCCTGACAGATCCAAAGTGCCGCTCATTGCAAGTGACAAATAAACTCAACATTGCCGCAAGCGATAATAAATTGTGTATAAATGATAAAATGATAGGAGAATCCTTTTGTTTATGGACCATAAAGGGTACTGCGGATACAATTTGAATGAGCAATCAGTCTCGCTTTATCAAATAAAATATGAAATTTGCTCATTTAAATAATACTCTGAAATGTAATTTTTAAGCCGTGCCTCTTATTATAAGTTCCGGTTTAAAAAATATAAGCTTTTGAGATATTTCAGCTCCTTCTATTATATCTATCAATAATTCACAGGACCTGTTTCCCATTTTATATATGGGCTGAGCAACCGTAGTCAGTTCAGGCTCTATAAATTCCGATATCCGTATATTATCAAATCCTATTATGCTGATATCATCGGGTATTTTGTATCCCTTTCTGAGCAAAACCTTCATGCCGCCAAATGCCATTATATCACTGCTGTAAAATATGGAATCGAATTCAGTCCCTGATGACAGCATATATTCAGTTACAGCTTTTCCTCCTTCTATCGTAAAATCGCTTTCAAATATAAGTTTGCTGTCATATATTCCATACTGCCTTGCAGCACGTTTATATCCATTAAGCCTATTTTTAGAAGTCTCCAATCCTTTTGGCCCTTTGGCAAAAGCTATTTTCCTTTTACCTTTGTCATATAAGTATTTTATTCCCTGCATGACTCCTTCTTCATTATGGCAGTATACGCCATAGCCGTTTTCATATCCATCCACATACCTGTCTACAAGCACAAAGGGTATATTATTTGCTGTGAGCCTCTCCAGATTTTTCCGGCTTTCACCGCCTGAAATAAATATGATGCCATCTACTAATTTGCTTATCATAAGTTCAATATATTTTTCTTCTTTTTTAATATTATTATCTGAGTTGCAGAACATAACATTGTATCCCCGATTATTTGCGCCGTCTTCTATAGCTCTTGCTATTTCAGAAAAAAAAGGGTTTGTAATGTCGGGGAGTATTATGCCTATTGTACCTGACTTATTGGTGCTCAAACTCCTTGCTATTGAATTGGGAATATAATGCATTTCCCTGGCTGTCTTTAATATCCTGTTTCTGGTTGCATCGCTTATACATGAATCCTTTTTATTGAGCACCATTGAAACCGTAGCCTTAGATACGCCTGTCATACTAGCTATATCCATAATAGTAACCTTTTTCATATATAATCCTCCATAGCTATACATAACCATATTATAACGCATCAGTAGAAACCTTTTCTTATCTTCGCGCACTTTGACAAAGCGAAAAAGCTTCCTGCCTGAAAAACGAATCGATACCCGCATTCATAAGTTTAGGATATCTACTACCATATTATATCAGAACAGCACATGTATAGCATATATCAGATAAGTTTGCTTTCAATCTACTTCGATATATTAAAAAAATCCAGGATATGCTCCTGGACTTTTTTAATCTTAATACCTTATTTTTTTATGAGTTTCAAATCTACAGGTATCTGCTTTTCTACTTTTTCACCCTTTATGATCTTTACAGCATTTTCTACTGCCAGGCTTCCCATAAGATCCGGCTGCTGCGCAACAGTTGCGGCCATCTCTCCGCTTTGGATCGCCTTTTGTGCATCATCTGTTCCATCAAATCCAACAATCAATACTTTCTTGTTGGCAGTCTTTAATGCCTGCAGTGCACCTAAAGCCATTTCATCATTATGTGAAAATACAGCATCGAAATCCGGATTAGCCTGTATTATGTTCTGCATTACATCCAGGCCCTTTTGCCTGTCAAATTGTGCTGTTTGGCTGGCAACTACTTTGACTCCTTCTTTTCCGTCAACAGCACTATGGAAGCCCTTGCCTCTGTCATTTGTTGCAGATGCACCTGGTATTCCTTGAAGTTCCACTATATTGCCTTTTCCTCCGAGCTGCTCAAGTATGAATTCTGCCGCCATCTTTCCTCCTGCTACGTTATCTGATGCTATATGGCATACGACATCTCCTCCATTGGCAGCCCTGTCTACAGTTATTACAGGCACTTTCTTGTCATTTGCAACCTTTATTGAGTTTGCAACCGCATCGCTGTCCGTAGGGTTGATTATAAGAACTGCTATACCCTGCTGCACAAGGTCTTCGACGTTTGACCTTTCCTTGGAAGCATCATTTTGTGAATCAGCAACTGTAAGCTGATAACCGAGTTCATCCGCCTTCTTCTGTGCTCCATCTTTCAATGTTACAAAGAACGGGTTGTCCTGAGTAGAAACTACCAAGCCTATCTTCTTCTTTTCCGTATTTTGCGTGCTGCCGCCAGTTTGAGAACTGCCGCATCCTGAAAGAGTACCCAGCATCAATACCAGAGTCATGGTTACGCAAAATACTCTTAATAACTTTCTCATTTATATAACCCCCTATATATAAATTTTTTGAAGCCTATTTGTTTTTCTTGTCCATCATCACAGCAAGTAAAATGACCACACCTTTTACTATGGACTGATAAAAAGGAGATACGTTTAAAAGATTGAGCCCATTGTTCAACACTCCTATTATCATTGCACCTATAATAGAACCTATTATTGTGCCTTCTCCTCCTGCCATGCTTGTTCCACCAAGCACAACAGCAGCGATTGCATCCATTTCATATCCTGATCCTGCATTAGGAGAAGCAGAGCCTATTCTGCTTGTTACTATAACTCCACTTATCGCAGCAAAAACACCTGATAATATATAAACAATTGTTTTTACAGAGTCTGTATTGATTCCAGTCAGTCTCGCTGAATCTTCATTCCCGCCGAGAGCATATACGTATCTTCCAAAACGGGTTTGGTTTATAACATACCAAGTAATCAAAAATATCAATATTACTATAAAAACAGGAAATGGCACTTCCAAAAATCTATAATTGCCTATAAACATAAAACCTGAACTAAGTCCTGAAATCGGTATGCCATTGGTATATACGTAAGTCACACCCCTTAATATAGACATTGTAGAAAGAGTGACTATAAAAGGTTGTATTTTCATTTTTGATATTACCGCGCCATTGAATAATCCTATCAAACTGCCTATGGCAAGGGCAACTAATAGAGCAATCAATATGCTCACATTGGATTTGACCAATGACGCTGTAACAGCACCAGCGATTGCAACAACAGAACCTACTGAAAGGTCTATGCCGCCCGTCAGTATAACGCATGTCATTCCGATTGCAATAATTGCATTCACTGAAATCTGTGTCAGCACGTTCATTATATTGCTTATGCCAATAAACCTTGGAGTCATTATGGACAAAACCAGGCACAATATAATCAACACAAATACAGCTCTGTATTTAAATATTAGAGACTTTATATCCTTTTTCATATCCATGCCTCCTCAACTTAAGCCCATTGCATATTTCATTATTTTTTCCTGGTATACTTCTTCCCTGCTTAGAGTACCTGTTACTTTTCCTTCATGCATAACAATTATCCTATCGCATACGCCGATTATCTCTTCCATCTCGGAGGATATCATAACTATTGCCATCCCGGACTTTTTAAGTTCATTTAATATTTCATATATTTCCTTTTTCGCACCTACATCTATGCCTCTTGTAGGTTCATCAATAATGAGCACTCTGGGCCCAACCATTATCCATTTCGCAAATATAGCTTTCTGTTGGTTTCCTCCACTCAAATTCTTTATTATCTGATCATATCCGGTAGTCTTTATTGATAGTTTTTGTATCTGTTCCTTGAAATCTTTATGTTCCATTTTTTTATCTATTTTCTTTAGTTTTCTTTCATATTTCTTTAGGTTTGCAAGGGACATATTGCTTCCAACGGGCATCTTGAGTATTATGCCCTCTTTTTTTCTGTCTTCAGGAAGATATGCAATGCGGTTTTTTATTGCATCCATTGGAGATGATATCTCTACCTTAGAATTGTCCATATAAATGCTTCCGGATGTCTTTTTATATTCCCCGTATATAAGCTTTGCAACTTCGGTCCTTCCTGCCCCCATAAGCCCTGCTATTCCAAGTATCTCTCCCTCTCTTACTTCAAAAGATACATTTTTAACTCTATCACCCATGCTCAGGTTTTCTACCTTCAGTATGACATTTCCAGGCTTTGCTTTTACATATGGATATTGCTCTTTAAGTTCTCTTCCAACCATTTTTGATATAAGATCATCTTTTGTCACTTCACTCACATCCATTTGCCCTATATACTTTCCGTCTCTCAAAACCGTTATCATATCGCATATTTTAAATATTTCATCCAATCTATGGGATATATATATTACAGCTATTCCCTGGGATGTAAGTTTTTTGATCAAAGCGAATAATTTCTGTATTTCAGAATCAGTCAATGCGGCTGTGGCTTCGTCCATGACAAGTATCCGAACATTTCTGGACACAGCCTTCACGATTTCAACCATTTGCATTTCACCAACAGTAAGGTCTTTCACAAGTATATCCGTATCAATACTACAGCCTTCTTGGTCAAGAAATTCTCTTGCCTTTAACCTCATCTCTGCCTTGTTAATCCTTTTGCTTAGTTTGTTATAAATTTCATTCCCGAGAAATATGTTTTCCCATACCGTAAGATTTGGCAGCAGGCTCAACTCCTGATGAATAATGGATATCCCCATATCCTGTGCATCTTTAATAGAATGAATCAATACTTCCTTGCCCTCAATATATATTTTGCCTTCATCCATACTGTAGATGCCGCAGAGTATATTCATTAAAGTAGACTTTCCAGCACCATTTTCTCCAAGCAGAGCCATCACTTTTCCTGAATAGGCATCCAAGTTGACATTTTCAAGTGCCTTGACGCCCGGGAATGATTTGGATATGCCGACCATCCTGAGTATTGGCATGCCGCGGTCCATAATATCATCTCCTTTAAAAGATAACTCCTGACTTCAATATTACATTGGCATAAGAAGTCTGTTCTCCTGTTCTTATCACTGCCCTGCAATCCTTGAGCATTTTCTTAAGTTCTTCATGGGATACTGTTGTAATCTTAATGCCGCTTAATTCTTTTTTCATATCCTCATACAGTTGAGGGCTCTTTTTAATGACCTCTTCTGCAATTATAGCCTCATCCACTTTAAGTTCTATCAGTACATTATGCAGTGTATCTATAAAAGAAGGTATGTTTTTAGTAAGAGCTATGTCTATTCTCCTGGTCTCGTCCGGGATAGGAAGTCCACAGTCTCCTATGGCGAGAGTATCTCCATGTCCCATTTTTGATATTACTTCTGAAATACCTGAATTCAAAACTCCTGTCTTTTTCAAGTTTAAGCCTCCCCATATATATTTATAACGAAACGGCAGATGTCTCCCCGCTTCAGTTTTCAGCAAGTTAGTTTCGCCTACTGAAGCTATTATGGACTGTTTTCATAGACCATCTACATTGGTTGTTTTTATTTTTGGCTCTGTTTAACAAATATGCCGATTTTTTGAGCAATCCGAGTGAGCGGTGTGAGCGCTTTTGCTAAGTTCTCGGCGAAATTGCCGAAGTGAATCCTAGAACTTTTGCTTGTCTGAGCGCAGCGAGTTGCAAAAGTTCTTGATGAACGAGAACAATAAGCCTTAGAACTTAAAAAGTGCGAACGGGCGAACAGAATGCTCAAAAATCAACACTACGCTTTAACATAGCCTTATTTTTAAGGTAGACGCCTATATAACTTCATCAATAAAAGGCAAAGACGGCTGGGCGCCATGCCTTTGTACTGCTATTGACGATACTTTGTTTCCGAAAACTACAGCATCTTTTACATATTCATATTTTAAGCATTTATATTTGCACAGTCTGCTTGCACAAGCTCCTATAAAAGCATCTCCAGCGGCAGTTGTGTCAACTGCCTTGACTTTATACGCATCAATAATTTCAGCCTTATCCTTAGAGATGATAGCAGCCCCCCTGCTTCCAAGAGTTATCACCACATACTCAACGCCGTACCTTTGAAATTCAGCTGCGGCTCTTTTGGCAGAATCCATATCTTTTACAGCAATTCCTGTAAGTGCTTCAGCTTCAGTTTCATTGGGAACAATCAAATCTGTAAATTTAAAAAGTTCATCAGGTACATGACTTACCGGAGCAGGATTCAGCAATGTAAACACGTTGTTCTCCTTTGCAATCTTAAATGCTCTTAAAGTGGCAGGAATGGGTGTCTCAAACTGTGCCACTATTATATCTGAACTTTTTATTATACTCTCTGCTGCGTCTATTTCATTTTCATCTATGCTCATGTTTGAACCGGGATCAACTATAATGGAATTGTTCCCTTCACAATCAACAGCAATGATTGCCGTGCCTGTCGGCTTGTCGGCCTCTATGCCAACATGATCCGTATTTATTCCATCAGCCTTAAGCTTTTTTACCAGATGATCTCCATTGCTGTCGCGCCCGACCTTTCCTATCATGAAAACATTTGCTCCCAGTCTTGCTGCAGCTACAGCCTGGTTTGCACCCTTGCCTCCCGGATTTTTTTTAACTCCATTGGAAAGGACAGTCTCGCCTAATCGTGGTATTTTATTTACTCCCAATACCACATCCATGTTTATGCTTCCAAGTACGCAAACATTTTTCAATATAATCACCTTCTAATTAACCGGTTAACTATATTGTATTCTTTCACAAATTTTCTGTCAATATGGAAAATTTGAAATACACTAAGGATTTTTTAAGTTCAAAGGGAAATATGCTGATTTACTAGTTATAGATGATAATTTCAAAATAGGATATGCATTTGTGGAAGAAGACATGATTTTTCACCACAATTTATTTGAGAAAATGAACGGCGAAAGCTCTATAACAGGCGAGCTTCCGCCGAAAAATACATATGTTGAACTGCTCATTTAAAGTAGACTTTAAAACTTTCAATCAATCATATTCAAATCAATATAACTGATAATCAAGAGCTTGCATTGCTAAATGCATAACATAATTCAGGTCTGTGATTTCATTGACTTTAAGCAGCACATCATTGCTTGCAAAATTTCCAATACCTGTATAGTCCATGCATAGTCCCTTTTTATCTTTTATTTTTTCAAATGGAATATTGAATGAAATCGTCAATTCATTCTTTGAAGGTTTTATGTTTACAAAATTTGTATCACTTTTATATGCAATGTAGCATTTTTTATATTCCCTAACAATGCTGTCATCAATATTCATCAATCTTTTATCAAGTTCATTATAGACTGCAGATATAGAATCAGACATGTTAGGATAATCCTCCATTGAATAATAAGTCGGTTCTTTATTTACAGATTCCATATAAATTTTTATATCTTCTTGAGATACTGCAGGATATGCCCATATCTTAACAGCCTGATTTGCAAGTACCTCAGCACGCTTTTTAATTTCATCCTCATCCCATTTTGGCAAACTGCCCAAGGCATCATTCAAATGTAGATGGCTTTGCTTAAAACCTTTGTCCATATTTTGTTTTTCATAAAATGACCTATCACTCATTTCACTGTTATATCCGGTTAAAGTCAAATTCCCAATCGTATGCAAATATGTCCTTTGAATATTCCTCCAGTCAGGGCCCAACATATCTTGCCATTGTTTAGACAAGTTGGGATTTTGGGGCATAATATGTTCAACAGTATATCCGTTTCCTGTAATGCTGATAGGTTCTTTATTATTTTGGTTTTCAAGGGATTCAAGTATATAATTCCTGATACGCAGTTTATAGACTTCCTTAGTCTTAAACTTTGATTTAAATTCATCATCAGTTGGAAATTCTCTGTATGAATCTTTAAGTACATATTCAGCAAGCACACTGTTTACATAATTGTCTTTATCTATTTTCTGATAAAATGTAGCAAATGTCTTGTTTAAAGAATTAGTTGGGATTTCACATATAACACGGCGCACTACATAACTTATTGTAGCTTTTATTATTGTAATGAAACCCTCTTTTTTTACTATTTTATTTTCATAGTCGTTGTAAACCCTCATCAGGAATGGATAACATACGCTTACATTGAGCAGCCGTATTTGGTCCCACAATTTGGTCAAATCCTTATCGGTTTCCTTTCCAAGATGTATGTGGATGTAATATTGGGAATATGTATAAACCTGAACCAGAATCTTTTCATTTGTCATATTGCTTTTTGCATGATATTGCTTGAATGCATCATATACCTCACTGATTTTGCAGATTTTCCCACTGTCGTTTTGACTGGTTAAAAAATCCCTTACAAAGGCATCGAAAAAATCGTTATAGCCTTGCTGACCAAAGCCCTGCTCCATTGGACGCCAATAAACGGTATAAAGCTTGTTTTGCATTTCAGGCGTTTGATTCATCAAAATATAATTCCGGATAAGATCAGCCTGGGATAAATCCTTGCCAGTGGAGTTCATGCTCTCAAAGATGAGCTGCGGATTATCTTGTGTTTTATCAAGGCCAACCGAAACGAGGATCAAGCGGTTGATTCCTTCATATATAGCCTTAACATCTTCATTGCTGTGTTCGATAATATCGGTGAACAGTGCAAAGTTTTTCAGCATTTGCTCTGATGGATTCTGGAGTGTCTTTTCAGTTCCCTCAAGTATACGTATGAATGTATCTTTATCCTGCTCGGTCAATAATATCTTATATTTATCATTTCCGGTTTCGTACCTGTTGAGCAGGAAAAAATATCTTATTTTATCTACATTGGCCCTATTTTCAAGTTTATTTCTCTCAACATATCTTGAAAGTGCGCACAGAAGCAGGGAAATAGTTGTTAACCTCTGCTGGCCGTCAATCAACATCAGCTGTTGAGGTCTTCCTATAGGCGTGCCGAGATCAATATAAACAACAGAACCTATAAAATGCACCATACCTTCTTTGCTGTGGGCTATCTGAATAATATCTTTCCAAAGCTGGATGCATTGTTTTGCAGTCCAGCTATATGTACGTTGGTATATAGGTACAATAAATTGTATTGCTCCGTTCATTAATTTTTCTAAACTAGTTTCCCCGGCTTTCATAACTATTCCTCCATTTCTATTCAATCGCATGACGAAAACAGTTCATTTTGTTTAAACTTTTTGGCAAGCTAAAATTATTTTCTATTCACAATTTATTATTAACTGTTTCTATCTTTACAAACCTTCTTCTTCCATAAATGCATTAAAATTATCTATTTCTTTAAATTTCACGTCCTGTTTCAATGCTTCAAAATGCTTATGCCCGCATTGTATTTTAGCGCTTTCAACAGGCCTCAGTGCCTCGGTGAATATATTTGCTTTGGTTTCTATTACAAAGTAAAGCTTATCCTGTCCGTCCTTTTCAATCAATATCGCCCAATCAGGATTATAAGAGCCGATAGGAGTCGGTATCTTAAACCAATCCGGCAGTTTTACGTATAATTTTATGCTTTTATTATTTTCAAAGCTTTCAGCAAAACTTTCCTCATTTTCCGAATCATAAACTACATATTGATATACCGACTTTTTGCTTTCTATCATATTCTTATAAAGATATCCTGTGAGTTCCTCATTTTCAAAAAGCTCCTGGGCATAATAATCACTATCGCCTATCCTGGTGTATTTTATTCCATCCACTATCATAGACCTCAACTGTTCGGAAATAATGCGGCCTGTCTCTTCCATATACCTTTGGGGATTCTTTTTAAAAAGATGCAGGGTCTTGCTTTTTATAAGTATTTCCACAATTGTCCTTCTTGTCAGATCTGTCTTATTTTGCAAAAAAGCAATTATGTCCGGAAGGTTTTCTTTTATATTGACCGCTTCAACAGTGGTCCTATCCGTTTCCTTTGTATCTACTCCGCCCGTGTCAATATTTAAATCTGCTTTTGTATATACGAGCTTTGCCGAACTTACCTTCAAGTTTAACTGCATTTCCCTGCAGCATTTCCGGACCAGCTTTTCGCTGTCAAAATTCACAGAATAAACGGTCTTATACTTGATTTTATCCCAGAGTTCCTTAAATTCAGGGCTTAGAAAAATTTGTTTATTCAATTTTATATTTCTTTTATCATCTCTATTTTTAATATTAATCTTGCTGCATGCCTTTTCACATGTTGCAGCAATCAATCCCTTCACTTCCTCAAACTCTTTTGGAACTTCAAGTATATTATTCTTAAGAGCAGCTTTTAACTTTTCCTGAACTTTTCCATCTTCATCTATGTAACCGTATTGTTCAAAGCATTCATAAATTTTATCCGAGGCAGCCTGTCCAAGATATGAATAGCTTCCATCCTCTTTTTTTACAGATATATTGGCAAAAGAATATTTTTCAATCATTCCAAACTTGATTCCCTCGTCATCTTCGTATTCCTTCTGAAGATTTTCCGCAAAGCTTTCATAACTCTCATTTGCCATGACCGTAAGCGTATTTATATCCGAGCCATACCGGCGTTCACCATTTTGGTTCACACAAAGCCTTAAGCCCCTGCCTATTTCCTGGCGCTTTTTTACTTCGCTGTGAGTTTCATTCAATGTACATATTTGAAAGACATTGGGATTGTCCCAACCTTCCCTAAGTGCAGAATGGGAAAAAATAAAACGCAGCTTGGAATCAAAGCTTAAAAGCCTCTCCTTATCTTTCATTATCAAGCTGTATACATCATCATCGGCAGCAGTATTACCGCTCGTATCCTTCAATATTCCTTTTTTGTCCACTGCAAAATAACCGTTATGTACGCCCTCAGCAGGCGAATCTATATCTATGTCGTGGAAAAGCGTATTGTATTTAGGGCGCCTGATTAACTCATTATAATTTTTTTCAAACATCCGAGCATATATCCCTTTATGCGGATTGCCATCCTTGTCATAATAACGGTAGTTTGCCACCCTGTCTATAAAAAACAGGCTGAGGACTTTTATACCTTTTTTATTGAGAACAAGCTCCTTGTCTAAATGCTCCTCAATAGTTTTTTTTATTTGCTGATTCTTGATTTCCAGATCATCGATATCTCCAATGGCTTTCCCAATCCTGAGTATATCCGGCTTGCTGGTAAAGCTCACATATTCATTATCCTTTTCACAATAAATCTCATTTATTATATAGCCTTCATAAATGTCTCTTCCCCCGGACTTTTCATACAGGTCATCCCCGCTTTTAACCGTGGCGGATTTTCTCTGCACCCTGCCTTTTTTATCATACTTATCGATCTGTATCCTGGCTGTAATAGGCATCTTTTTATTGTTTACGGATATCAATTTCATATAAGCATTATTATGATAATCCTTCGATTCAAAACCCGCCACCTCTATCTGTTTTACAAGGCCCATCTGATAACTGTCTACAGCATCAAGCTTGTACACCAAATTATGCTTTTCCACAAGGGTTGCAGAATACCTTACGATGCACAATGGATTCAATGATTTTATAGCTTCCTTGGACTTTAAAGTGGTATCCACAGACTGAGGCTCATCTATTATTACAAAGGGATGAGTTTCCTCTATAAGCTCAATCGGCTTCATGCCGTTAAGTTTGTCATTGGGCCTGTGGATTATATTTGCCTTGCTTTCTTTTGTAATATCATCAAAACTGCGCCTGAATGCATCAATATTTATTATCATGATTTCGATATTATCGCTCACTGCAAAATTCCTGACCTGCTCAAGTTTGCTGCTGTCATAAATAAAATAATCATATATCGTGTTATTATATAGGCTCTTAAAATGTTCGCCTGTAATTTGGAAAGACTTGAAAACCCCTTCTTTTATGGCGATGCTTGGCACGACGATTATAAACTTTGAAAAACCATATGCCTTGTGAAGTTCAAATATGGTCCGGGTATAAACATAAGTCTTGCCTGTTCCTGTTTCCATTTCCACATCAAAATCATATTGGTTCGGTTTCAGGACTTTAGTCTGTTCAAGTCCGTTTCTAAGCTGAACTTCCTGTAGATTTTTCAGTATTTCTTCCTCGTCAAGTTCCAGTTTGTTGCCTACACCATGTTCACTGTCAAAAAGGCCTACCTGACCGTTGTAAGCTGATACGGTAAAGTTCGACTGCATTGGAGTCTGGCCTTTGAAAATATCAACGATAGAGAAGACAGCATCCTCCTGATATTTTAAGTTGGCATCAAATTTTAATTTCAATCTCCGTTCCCCCTATAGAGTAATAAATGAATCTTCATCAAGGCCGCCGGATTTTAATATCTCCTTTATATTTGTCTTGCTGCTGTCATCTTTGAATCCGTTGTCTTTAAATACGACTCTCCAGATTTCAGGTTTTAACTCGTCCTTGAGTTTAAGCATGCCTTTTGCTGCAGCCGTGGTGATATCATCGTCAAGACATATCATAAGCGCGCCGTATCCTATAGAATATACTTTTTGATTGTCAAAATTATATTCATCGATTTTATATGTCAAATCAAGCCCGCACTTCAACATGATTTCATAAACCACATCAAGTTCAGTGCGCTCTTCCACATAATTGTCTATGTAATCAGTAAGGCTTATTTCCAGATTATCATAATCAGGCTGCCATTTTTTAATATTGGAGCTGTCAAGTTTAAACACCTTAAATCCTATATCAAGATTTTGTGCTGTCAGGCATGCCTCCTTTTTTATTTTCTCCCCTGCCCTGCGGATGCGTTCTTTGCCTATCTCACATATATTTTTATAACCTGCCTTGTAGGCTTCGCTTTTTTCACCACAGGGCTCCGGAAGCTGCACCATTATAAACTTACGGTGGCCGCCATCCTCGGCATTTAATTGCATAACAGCGTGAGCAGTGGTAGCGGAACCGGAAAAGAAGTCTAATACAATATTTTCATCGTTAATATCAGACATCTTACATAATTCTATAATTAACTGATAATTTTTGGGATTATTAAATGGAATATTTAATCCGATTGGTTTTGAAGCAAATATATCACTCCAATTACTATTACGTAAAATATTATTAGTAGGTGCTACCCAATGTTCTATTCCTTTATTTATACCTTTTCCATTTGGATTTCTTCTGATAAATTTTTTTACTTCTCCTGTCACATGCCAATATTTTTCCAATGTCATATTTTGTGAATATTTATTTTTATATTCTTTGTAATTCGCTACTGCTTCATAAGCTATTTCTTTGCTCCACTTCCATTGTCCTGAAGTAGGAATAACACCCAATATATCATATCTCATTGTTGGTCTATCAGCATTATTCCAAAATCCTTTCCAATAACCAAAAGTTGCTCTTTCATCTGATGATTCGCGAAAAACAGGCATTAACTTAGAAGATTCACTTTTTGTATAAACAAGAATATATTCTAACCCAACATTCATAGAGGGTAACCCATTATCCATAAATTGTCTGTTTATATTCTTATCATATCTTCTAACTGCAATATAATTACGAAAATTTTCTTCTCCAAAAACTTCATTACATATTTTTTTTAGATTGTCTTGTTCATTTTCATCTATACTCACAAATATAACTCCATCATCACTAAGCAAATTCCTTGCCAACCTCAATCTCGGGTAGATCATATTCAGCCAATCCGTATGATACCGTCCGTTAGATTCACTATTAGTGCTTATAGGATTGCCCTCACCATCTACCTGCC
>CALCDS010000289.1 GCA_937900065.1 uncultured Clostridiaceae bacterium
TAATCACTAAATCGGAGGTACGATATGGCTATAAATAGAGCAAAGTTTGCAGTATCGGTTTTAGTTTTTATTATTGTAAGCTTTTTTACAGCGAAAACAGCATATGCTGGAACTGTGGTTACAGGGCAGAGGCTTGCCGGACTGGATAGATATGAGACATCAGTAGATATTTCAAAAAGCGGGTGGCCTGGTGGATCCGATGTTGCGGTCATCGCAACAGGAGAGGATTTCCCTGATGCACTTTGTGCCGGCCCTCTTGCAAAATCACTGAATGCACCGGTTTTGCTTACTGAAGTCAATGTACTTGACTCCAATGTCAAGGCAGAGCTAAAAAGATTAGGCGTTAAAGAAGTTTATATAGTGGGTGGAGTTGGGGCTGTTTCTTATAATGTGCAAAATCAGATAACCTCGATGGGCATCAAGTGCACAAGGCTTGCCGGAGAGGACAGATTTGGGACAAGTGTTGCTGTCGCTTCGAAGCTTAATTCAACTAAAACTGTTGTTGTTGCAACAGGAGATGACTTCCCTGATGCGCTTTCTATTGCGCCATGGGCGGCTGCAAAAGGCGTTCCCATACTGCTTACAGATAAGACACAGATTCCAAAAGAAGTTTCCGAATATATAGCTAACAATGGTATAAGCAATAGCTATGTCATAGGCGGCGTTGGGGTCGTAAGCGATTCTGTTTTAAGGAAGTTGCCGGGCGCCGTAAGGCTTGCCGGAGAGGACAGATATGGTACGAACATAGATATATTGAAGCATCTCGGAAATGATTTTGACATGAGCAAGGTATATATGGCGACTGGAGAAGATTTTCCGGATGCACTGTCAGGTTCGGCTATAGCTGCTAAATACAGCGCTCCTATTATTTTAGTTTCACCTATAGGCAATAGTGTTTCAAGATCATATGCTGATTCAAATGCCGGCAGATTTCATGAAGTATATTTGCTCGGCGGTGAAGCAGTCGTAAGCGATAACATGGCAGGGAGCATACTGCCTGAACTTGTTACAAATATAAATATAGTATTGCCAAGTGCATCAGTAGGCAGAAATAAGCAGATGAAGGCGTCTGTAAAGCTCGTTAAAGCAAACGGTACAAGCATTGATGGACAGGTTTCATACAGCATAGAGAATCCATCGATAGCTTCGATCGATTCACAAGGCAACTTGACAGGCTTAACTGAGGGCAATACTTATATAGTCGCTTCATACGGGCTTGTTAGCTCAAGAAAAATTGTGTCCGTGAGGGATAAAAAACTGATTGTGGTTGATCCCGGACACGGCGGATGGGATCCGGGAGCTTCTGCAGTGATGCTTGATGGAAGCAAACCATATGCATACAGAGAGGCTGCCTTGAATCTCAAAGTCGCCCAAAAATTGAAAGCAGCACTTGAAAGTGCCGGCTATAACGTTGTGATGACTAGAAATGACGATACTTACGTTGCGCTTTATGACAGGGCTAATGTTGCAAATAATATTAACGCAGATCTGTTCATAAGCATACATCATGATTCCATGACTAGTTCATCAAGCGGCACATCGGCATTTTACAGCAGCTACAAGCCTGGGGCAGATAGTGACGGAGTATATGGCGTGGCTGATGGAAATGCTCCGGTATACAGAAGCGATGGAGTAAGGATCGGCTATTTAACCGATGGAAAGACATATAAGTTTGTAAAAGAAGTCAATGGTTCAATATATATAATCTTTAACGGAGTCGAGGGCAGGGTTACGATCAATGATATAGTTTTGTATGATACGACTCCGAGTGTTGCATCACAGGAGAGCAAAGAGCTTGCCGAATCGATAAATAAGGCCATCTCAAGCCTTGGGCTCATACAAAGGGGAGCAAAGGATCAGAATCTTGCGGTAACGAGGATGACAAACGGTGTTTCTGTGCTCGTAGAAGTTGGGTTTATTTCAAATCCTATTGAATTCCAGAAGGTAAGCCAAGATTCATTCCAAAACAGAGTGGCTGCTGCCATTACAAATGCAATAGACAGCTTCTTTAAAGGGTTGAATTGATTTACTTGAGGTTTTATATTGGATTTTGAATGAATGCTTGATTTAAGGGGCTGCTGCCAATGAGCTATTTATTTATATTGTGCAGCACCCCTTTTTTTATTTGGCCTGCGGCCACAGTGCATAAATATCCAAATCAGCAGCCATTTTTGACTCGATGCGCAAACAATTTTTGGCCGAAAGCCGCTCTGACAGCCAATATAATACATTTATGGAAAATGTTTCACGTGAAACAATCTTTGCAAGCGTATGGCAGCGGCCGGATATAAGGCTGTCTGCATACTTATAAACTGTTATATATACAGTTATAT
>CALCDS010000290.1 GCA_937900065.1 uncultured Clostridiaceae bacterium
GGCTGCATTCGGCACAGTTTTGGTTACAATTTTCACTCATATTGCCGGCTCCTTTGCATATATAAAATTTAGGCTATATTAACGTATCCAAAACTTATTACAAAAAAAAATAAACTGTGTATCCCACATTGATACTTTATTATACCATAGATTTGGGAATACACAGTTTATTTTATACTTCCATAAATATTCAAAACAGCTAAACTTTGATACTACACATTTTCAGGAAAGAAACCACATAAGATATCAGGCTTTCGGCACCCATATCCAGATTGATTCCTTTGTCTTTTAAACCGTCATAGCAGCCTCCGGTGTCCGCATCGATTAGAGAAAGCCCTTTGGAATTTTCTCCCTCATACCAGGCATGGCACTTTTTTGCCTTGTCCTTGTAATTCTCATTTCCGGTCGCTTTGTAACCTTCCAAATAAGTCAAAACAGTACCGCAGGCTTCAACAGGCTGTTGATCATACTCTGCAGGTTTTTTCCCCTTATGAAGCCATCCGTTGCATCCAACAGGTTTAAAATATCCATGCTTAAATGTTATATTTTCAAGAAACTCTAAACTTTCCTCAGCCACTCTGAGGAATTCTTTATCACCTGTAATCCTATACGCAGAGAAAAGAGAGCGAGGCAAAACGCTGTTACAGTACGTCACGTCGTCTTCAAACCATTTCCATTCCCCATCCTTATGCTCATCATACTGAGTGCAAAGGGATTGGGCCATATCATATACAAGCCCTTTAGAATCGGAATCATCGATAAAGGAAAGTCCTATAATTGAATATGCCTTAGCTCTTATGTGCTCAAGCGAAGCTACATTCGGCAGGGCTTTTTTTAATACATTTGCCAATGCGGCTTTAACGCCTTTGGGCGTGCAATCGCTGAAAAGTGCAAACCCCAAAGCCCAAATGCATCTTCCTAAACAGTCCTCAGAGCCCTCTTTCTCAAGCCATCTTCTATCATAGCTCATAAAATTTTTAAATTTGCCGTCCTTATTCTGGGCATTCAATAAAAACAGCGAGTAACGATATATTAAATCTAGATATTTTTTCTCATGATACCTTTCATAGAGCATTACCGCCATAATCAGCGCCCTTGCATTATCGTCGGTCGTATAACCATAAATCGGATTGGGAACGCCAAAATATGAATGCTGGAACATGCCAGTATCATCTGTCATGAGAAAAATATAATCATCTTTGAAATCACTTCTAAAATTTAGGCTGTCCATCATATTACCTCACTGTCTACAAGCTTTGTTTCTTCCAATGTGTTTATGAAAAGCGATGCATATTGTTTTGCAACATTCTCCCACATCATGGATCTGCCAAAGTTCAAAGTCTTTTTTTCCATTTCCTGCTTTGCATCAATATTCTCCAATACATAATTTATCTGCCTTGCCAGAGAATCCGAATCACGGAACTTTGCCAGAAGCCCTCTTCCTTGAGACAGCATCTCCTTTGCATAAGTATATGGAGTAGATACGATTACCCTGCCATATCCAACAGCATAGGCCAATGTTCCGCTGACTGCCTGGTCTTTCCCAAGGTATGGAGTCATGTAAATATCCGACATATTAAGATATTGAATGATTTCCTCCTTGGAAAGGTATTTATCAACAAATCTTACATTGTCTTTTATCCCAAGCTCGTCAACCATCTTAACAAGCTTTTCTCTGTATGCTTCCCCAAACTCTTTTTTTATGGAAGGGTGAGTTTGTCCAAGTATAAAGTAAATCACATCCTTATGTTTTTTCGCGACTTTTGATATTGCCTCGATCCCATACTCGATTCCCTTTCCAGGGCCCAATAATCCAAAAGTGCTGATTACGCTGCGATTGGAAAGTCCGTTATTTGCTTTAAGCTTATCCCGCGACTCAACCTTCCTGTATGGCACGCCGTGAGGTATCACTTCTATTTTTGAAGGACTTATTCCATATACTTCTTCAAGAATAGGCCTTGTATTTTTTGCCATGGTAACGACCTTCATGCTTTTCTCACCTAAAATCTTCAATATCTCTTTTTGTTTTGAAGACGGGTTTGGAAGGACCGTATGCAGTGTTGTTATAAATGGTATGTCTAGATTTTCAGCAAGGTCTAAAATATTTTCACCTGCCTCGCCGCCAAATATCCCATATTCATGTTCTATAACAAGAAGTTCAATATCGGAATTATTGATTGAATCTGCCATTTTAGTGTAACTTCTCCTGTCATACTGCGAAAGATTCATTATAACCCTTTTGCTATAGTCATAATCTCTGTCATCAATAGCTATGACCCTTGGCTTATTTAAAAGTTCAATATTATCAAGTTCCCTCACCAAATCCTGTGTAAAAGTTGCAATTCCACATTCCCTTGGCGGATAAGTACTCATAAAAGCAATGTTTCTTTTTCTGTTTGAAACCATTATATGACCCCCTTTTATACTGCGATTGAATAATTAGAATCCGCTGTTAAAATAGAATTATATGCCCTGCTGTTTTTATGAACCCTGCAATTTGACATAACTACCGAATTTTTAATATAAGCTTCCCTTTCCACATTCACATGGTCCCAAACTATGCTTTCAGATATCCTTGCACCAGCCTCGACGCAGGAACCGTCGCACAAAACCGCATCCGGACCGACTACTGCAAAGTCGCTTATCTCAACATTGTCACCTATATAAATAGGTTCAAATATTTTTGCATTGCAATGTATTTTAGCTGTGTTGCTTATATAATTGGGTTTAGCTTTAAAGTCATGGCTGACTATTTTCAGCTTTCCATTCAATATATCCTTATGAGCCCTCATATATTTTCTAGGCGTGCCGAGATCAAGCCAGTATGAGCATTTGTTATATACAGCAATTTTATATCCCTTTTGAAGCAAAAGAGGATATGTATCCCTTTCTATAGATACCACACTGCTTTCCGGGATTTCATCAAGCAGCTCCGGCTCGAAAATGTATATGCCTGCATTAATCAGGTTCGAATCGCTTTCATAGGGTTTGGGCTTTTCTTTAAAAGCCGTGATGAAATCATTATCATCATGCTCAATCACTCCATATGCTGAAGGATTAAGGACCTCTGTCACGGCAATTGTAGCCAACGCTCCTTTTTCATTATGAAAACGCAGCATGTCCGAAATATCAATATCGCTCAATATGTCTCCATTAAACACTAAAAATGTATCGTCGAAAAATTTTTGCGCATTTTTGATTGCTCCTGCCGTACCCAAAGGCTCATCTTCAGATATATAAGAAATTTTTACGCCAAACTTTTCTCCATTTCCAAAATAGTCTTCGATTTTTTGAGACTTATAGCATGTGCTGAGTACAATTTCATCTATGCCGTATCTTTTTAAACTTTCTATGTTCCGCTCTAAAAGCGGCTTGCCCATGATAGGCACCATAGGTTTTGGTAATTCATTTGTTATGGGTTTTAAACGGGTCCCCAAACCGCCTGCTAAAAACAATGCATTCATATATGTTCCCTCCCAACTAAGTTCATTTGCATTTTTAATTTTTGTAAGGAATATCATTACAATTAAACTTAATCAACAAAGAAACATGAATTCAAATATAAGGCTTTTTCTATTTGTTTGTCATAAACTAGATATTGATTTTGAACATCCCGCTTACCTGTTCACGCTTTTTATACCATCCCTCCTTAATTTATTGATGTCTGATATTAGTCATACTATTTAAGGTTGTTTGAATGGAGCACCATATGTGCGCTCGATCTGCTGTGTGCAGAAATGATTTATGTGCGAGTATATTCTTCATAAAATTTATGAAGAATAATATGCCATCCTGCCTAGGCGGTATGAATAAATTAAGCCTTTGGTAGGAAAAGCCGGGTTGCTCTGATATTTTTAGAGTCCCATTAAAGAATGTTTGCCAAAAATCATAAATTTTCCATCAAACCTTTTTTATGATTCATCAGCCCTATAATTGCAAATCAGTTCATTATAGAATCAATGAATTTCATGCATGCTTCCATGATCCTTTAGTTTTGAAATAAAACAGTCTGCATAATTTTCACTTCTTTGTTAAAAGTATTCTTAATTCGTTTAATTGCATTTCAATACTCCTCATATATAATGCATTTTAAAGCTCCTTCTGATGCCAGATTCTGGCCACAGAAGAAATATTATTAGCACTCATTGTATCTGAGTGCTAATAATATTCTACTGAATATTGATTTTTTTGTCAAGGTCTTCTCTAAGAAGC
>CALCDS010000291.1 GCA_937900065.1 uncultured Clostridiaceae bacterium
ATGATATGGTGCCGCTTATGGCTCCTTTTGGAAAGGGATATAAATATCACGTGACAGGGCTTGCGCATACTGAAGATGGATTTCCGACCACTGATCCTAAAACTGCCGGAAATCTGCTTGAAAGGCTTGTAGGCAAAATAGAATCACATCAAGATGAGATAGCTCTCTATGATGAAATGAATACAGAAGATGCTGAAATACTGATAGTATCTTTTGGATGCAGCGCCAGATCTTCCATGCAGTCTGTCCATGATTTGAGGGAAGAGGGCATCAAAGTCGGCTTGTTTGCGCCCAAAACCATATGGCCTTTTCCTAAAAAGAGGTATCTTGAGTTGATAAAGGATAAAGAGTGCGTTATAGTTCCCGAACTGAACTTAGGACAGTTGAGGCTTGAGGTAGAGAGGATAACCGAGGGCAGGGTCAATGTATATGGATTGAACAAGGTAAACGGAGAGATGATAACTCCTGATGAAATCGACATGAAGATTAGGGAGGTAATCAAATGAAACGCGAACTTATAGATAAATATTATGTAAAGGATAGGCTCCCTCATATGTGGTGTCCGGGATGCAGCAATGGTATCGCTACAGGGGCGATAGTTGAGGCAATAGACGGTTTAAAATTGGATCCTGATAAGGTTATCATAGTTTCAGGCATAGGATGCTCCTCGAGAGCTCCGAGTTATTTGAAATTCGATACGCTTCATACGACGCATGGGAGGGCTCTTGGATTTGCCGAGGGCATAAAGATGGCAAACCCTGAACTTGAAGTGATCGTGATATCCGGAGATGGAGATGCAAGTGCGATTGGAGGGAATCATCTCATACATGCTGCAAGAAGGAATATAGGGATAACCATGGTTGTGTTCAACAACGATATATATGGCATGACCGGGGGGCAGTATTCGCCGACAACGCCCTACGGTGCGAGGTCTGCCACAACCCCTTACGGGAATATAGACAGGTGCTTTGATCTATGCACTCTGGCAGGAGCCGCAGGGGCGACATATACTGCAAGATCCACTGTATATCATGTAAAACAGCTTGTAAAATTCATTGAAAATGGAATAAAAAACGATGGCTTTTCGCTTATAGAAGCTTTGAGCATTTGTCCTACTCAGTACGGAAGAAAGAATAAAATGGGCAATCCGGTGGCAATGCTTGATTATATTAGGGATAATTCGATCAGTATTGAAAAAGCCAAAAAATTAAATGATGAACAGCTTAAGGGCAAATTCATAACGGGCGAGTTTAAATTCCAACCCGAACCTGAATATAGTAAGAAATATGAAGCTTTGATCAAAAGAATTCAAAGCAATGCGTAAGGGGGATTAGGTATGTTGCAATCGGTTGAGATAAGACTAAGCGGTACGGGCGGACAAGGGATAATACTTGCAGGCATAATACTGGCCGAAGCTGCGGTACTGGATGGCAAAAACGCAGTGCAGTCCCAGTCTTACGGCCCTGAAGCAAGAGGAGGAGCCAGTAAGTCGGAAGTAATAATAAGCAGCGGAGAGATATTATATCCAAAGGTTAAAAAGCCTGATATACTTTTGGCACTAAGCCAGGAAGCCTGCGATAAATATATAAATGATATCAAGGATAACAGCACCGTAATAGTGGATTCGTCCATAGATATAGGACAATATGATATAAAGGCAAAAAAGGTGATAACCGTACCGATACTTGAAACAGCTGTGGATAAGCTGAAAAAAGCCATGGTTGCAAACATAGTGGCATTAGGGGTAATCGTCGGTTTTACATC
>CALCDS010000292.1 GCA_937900065.1 uncultured Clostridiaceae bacterium
TGGGTCATGTCGCCAGAAGAAGCTTATAAAATGGCAAAGGCAGGTGCGGACGTAATAGGAGCTATGATCGGAGTTACCCTTGGAGGAATGTCCGGCGAATCTAAAGTGATATCATTGGAAGAAGCAACAAAAAATATACAAGCCATGATCGATGCTGCCAAGGCTGTCAATCATGATATCATTGTTTTAACTCATGGAGGGCCTTTAAACAATGTCGAGACTGCTCAATATTCAATTACACATTCAGATGCAGTCGGTTACGCATCAGGTTCAAGCGGTGAAAGAATTCCTACTGAACAAGCAGTTGTAAAAATAACCCGGCAATATAAATCCATGAAGTTGAGTTAGCTTATATTAATTGCCTATATCCAATATCAAGCAGCATAATATAGGTCATCCACAATAAAATCAAAAAAATTCAGCGGATATGATTAACTTCTACCCCTATACTTGAAAGACTAATTTCTACCACTAAAATATGATGAGGTAGAAGTTATTTTTTAGTTTAAAATGCGTAAACCAGTCAAATAAATTATATTATCCCTTTTAGTGAAATATAGGATATAATATAATTTGTATATATCTGTATCCTAAAGGTTGCATATGCGGTTAAATTTTTTTGTATCTAAACCAATGCCTTAGAACTTAAAAAGTGCGAACAGACGAGCGGGATGCTCAAAAAATCAACGTCTTTGTCAAGCAGAGCCAGGGTTAAGCATATTTTTATCTATAAAAAGGGTGGTTAAATGAATAATGACAGATATTTATTGAGTTCCGTATATAATACACTAAAAATTTTGGATCTATTAAGCGAACATGAAGAACTTGGAGTTGCGGAAATCAGCAGGATGCTGGACATGGGGAAAACCAGTGTTTTTAGGATGTTATATACATTGGAAAAGGAAGAGTATGTACATAAGACATCCAATGCAAAATATAAATTGGGATTAAAATTTGCTCATTATGGTTCTATCGTATTGGAAAGGCAAGATTATCTCTCTGTTGCCAAACCTTTTTTGCAAAAATTAAGGGATAAATATAACCAGACAACACATCTTGGTATTTTAGATGAAGACAATAGTTTTAATATCATCTTTATGGAAAAAGAAATGAGCAAATCTTTTTTTCAGATGACATCAAGGATTGGATCAAAAAAGCCCGCTTATTGTACTGCATTGGGAAAAACTTTATTAGCGAACATATTGGATGAGGATCTCGAGAAAAAGATAAAATCATTTACTTTAACAAAGATAACCGATTCTACCATCACTGATAATGATAAGCTCATTGAAGTGCTTAAAAAAATCAGAGAACAGGGATACGGAGAAGACCTTGAAGAAAGTGAAGTCGGACTCATTTGTTATGCTGCTCCTGTAAGAGACATTACCAAAAATACCATTGCCGCGGTAAGTATATCCGGGCCTGCCGAAACAATGAAAAAAAATAAAAAATCGATGGTAGAATCCGTAAAGGAAACTGCTGATGAAATATCAAAAGCTTTGGGATATATAAAAAACGGTAAGTAAAACTTACCGTTTTTTATATCCTATATGTTTACTTAATATATGCCGATCATTTGTGCAGCATACATAAATATTGCGTTTATTACGATCCACACTAAAGATATTATAATGCCCGGCTTGATCATATCCGTCATTTTCCAGTATTTATAGCTGTAAGTTGTAAGTGGGATAGGGTCTAGGGGCATCAAGAATACGCATGAAGCTGTAAATGCAACCGGCAGCGTCAGTGCTATCGGGTTTATCCCAATATCTTTAGCAAGTATCGAAAGCACTGGGATTGCAATAGCAAGAACTGCATTTCCCGCCGGTATGAGAATGTGCGAGAAGATTCCAAACGCGGTAACTGTCAGAAGGAGTCCAATAATGCCTACTCCGGCCAACCCGCCCAAGAATGTGTTTGATACCCATGCGGCTCCCTTTGTACTGACTATGGCCATGGCCAGTGCATTTGAGGAAGCTACCAGGAAAAGTACGTCTATTGCAATCTTACCCTTTACATCTTCCCATGTAGAAATACTGATTCCAGGAATAAAAAGCGTTGAAGCTGCTAATACTCCTACAAATGCCGTATCTAATTTTGTAAGCGGCTGTGTAAACCAAAGTATGAGTGCTATTGCAAAAATAGCTGTAAATTTTTTCTCATTAGTTGTAAGCGGACCAAGTTTTTTCAATTCATTCTTAGCATCATTTAAACCTTCTACAACCTTAAATTCAGCAGGATACATCTTCTTTAATACATACCAGGCTACAAATGTCAAAACAAGCGCCATAGGAATGCCGATTGCAGACCACTGCAAGAAATTTATATCGACATTGGCGCTGCTTTTGATAAGTGATATTGCAAGCAGATTAAGCCCACTTCCTGCCGGTGTGCCGATTCCTCCGATCGCAGCGGCAATCGGTATTCCTGTCATTATACTTTTACCAAAGTTCGATTTGCCGGGCACGCAATTGTTTTTCTTCAATAATGTGTAAGCCATGCTGCTGAAGATAATAGCTGTTGGAATATCCGCAAGCACCATAGATATGATTGCCGTAGGAAGCATGAAGCTGAGCAATACTTTATCCGGTTTATCTCCGAATCTAGAGCTTACTATTAAAGAAATCCTGTTTCCAAGGCCGGTCCTTATAAAAGCATCAGCTATTATAAATGCCGAAAAAATAAATGCCACTGTAGTTATCATAAAATTAGCCATAGCATCTTTCATTGGAACAATATTTAGAACAGGGAGCAGCAATGTCAAGAGCACTGACGATATACCTATTGGGATGACTTCAGTGACCCAAGCTATAACTGCAACAACCATGAGTGAAAGAGCTCTTTGTCCGTTAGCTGGAAGTCCACTGGGTGCAGGTAAACTAGTTAATACTATATAAACCAAAGCACAGATAATCAAAATTATCAATTTAGAGTAATTTTTCTTTTCTAAATTAGTATAGTTTTTCTTTCCTTCAGTCTTTGTACCTGTTTCCATATTTACACACCTCAATTTTAAAATAATTAGGCTCCAACTTCCAATCAATAAAACACTGGATCACGAAATATAATTTGCAAGCACAACTGACAGCAATTTATCCCTGACCGTATCTGTCCTTGATGTCATTATAATCGGCGCACCCGCACCTATCACAGCGGCAGCAACCTCTTTGTGTGCATAATATGTAAGCGCCTTTGTAAGAACATTCCCCACCTGTAAATTCGGTACTACAAGCACGTCCGCCTGTCCCGCAACGGCACTGTCAATGCCCTTATGCCTTGCAGCCTCAAGAGATATCGCATTATCCAGTGCAAAAGGCCCATCTACAATGGCATCTTTTATTTGTCCCCTGTCAGCCATCTTGCTTAATATTGCTGCATCGACCGTATCGGGTATAGCCGGATTTACAATTTCCAATGCTGAAATCAGTGCCACTTTAGGCTTGTCATAACCGATTTTTTGTGCCAGATACACTGCGTTTTCTATGATCTGTTTCTTTTCGTCAATACTAGGCTGTATCGCCATAGCGCAATCAGTGAGCAATTGCAGCCCTTCCCCATACTCCTTATCAAATACTGATATCTGGCTTACCAATCTTCCCTTGTTCAATCCTTTTTCTTTATTCAATACGGCTTTTAAAAATGTACCCGTATGGAGCAGGCCCTTCATGAGTGCACCTGCTTCACCATTTAGGACAAGTTCTACTGCTTTCTCCGCAGCCTTTTTCTGAACAGGTTCATCAATGATTTGGCAGGCGATTTTTTTATTGTTTTCAGCTGCTATTTTTTCTATCTTCGCTTTATCTCCTATAAGAATAAATTCCGCCATTTCCATCTTTACGGCTTCTTCCACTACCTCAAGCACGTCCAAATCTTCTGCAGCCGCAACAGCAATTTTTTTCTTTTCTTTATGTTTGGCCTGCTCAACCAGATCATTTAAACTCTTTATCATTTTTTCACCTCCTTTTAATTTTTTCCTTTGGCTCTGTTAAAGCATGATGCTGATTTTGAGCATCCGCATCTTGTTCGCACTTTTTAAGTTTTAAGACTCACTGCCTCCTTAAACTTGATAAGCCTTATAATATCTTTAGATCCACAGCTCCTGTAAGTGCGTCATATGCTCCCGACGCCAGAGCTTGCATCTCATACTCTCCCGGGTATATTGCAACCTTTGCTAAAAAGCTTACATGCTCTTCTATATAAGATGTGATATATTTTGAATGTGCCATGCCGCCGGTCAGCAATATTGCATCGACTTTACCTCCTACCAGCGGTGCAAGTGATCCTATCTCTTTGCAAGTCTGATACAGCATTGCATCAAGGCATTCTTTATACACTGCGTTCCCTGCCAATGCTTTTTTTTCAATAACTTGTACATTATTTTCACCCAGATAAGCCATCATTCCGCCCTGGCCGTTGATCCTTCGCTTCATTTCACTGTATGTATACTTTCCAGAATAACAGGCATCTACCAATGCTCCTACAGGCAGAGAGCCTGTACGATTTGTGGAAAACGGGCCATCGCCTTCAAGGCCATTGTTCGCATCTACCAGTTTGCCCCTTTTATGCAATGCCACAGTTATTCCTCCGCCTAAGTGTGCAACTATCAGGTTTAATTCTTCATACGGCCGTCCAACATCCTTTGCATACTGGCGTCCCACAGCCCTGTGGTTTAAAACCTGGAAACTGCTTCTTCTTGGCATGTCTGGAAGCCCGCTATACCGCGCAAGAGGTTCAAATTCGTCTGTCGTCGGAGGGTCCACCACCATAGGGATCGCCCTCCCCTCGCCGGCCATGGAATAAGCTATCAGCACGCCGATATCGCCGGGATGGCGCCCAAACTTTCCGCTCTTTACCTCATTTAGAAGCAATTCATTGATTTTATAAGTTCCCCCTACAACAGGATGCGTATGACCACCACAGCTGACTATCGCATCAGCTTGCTTATAGTCGATATCATGATCTTTGAGAAATTTTACGATAGCCTCCAGTCTATACTGATATTGGTCAAGTATCTTAGGATATTTTTTGATTTCTGATGCAGTATGATCGATTTTGGTCTTTATCATGCAAGTTTTATCTTCATAATAAGCGAGTTTACTGGATGTAGAGCCCAGATTGATTACAACTATTCTGTACATGAATTTCCTCCCGTAAAATAGCTATAATATTTGCTTGCCAACGATATCACGCAACGCTTTCCAATCTCTTGATGCATTTATTAAAATCTTCTATGACATACTTCTGCATTTCCTGTATCTGTTCATCAGTCAAGCCTTTAAACCTTCCCTGCAATTTTATGTAATTCTCAACAGGTAATAATTCTTTAGGTCTGTAATTTATTGTGGCTTTTCCGTTTTGATACTCATATAAAAGCCAACAACCCGTTTGTACAGCAGTTCTTGCCACCTCTATCGTTTTTGAAGGATCATATCTCCATCCCGTAGGGCATGGCGTATGCACATGGATAAGAGAAGGCCCATCCGTATCCTTTGCCTTTTTTACTTTTCTCTGCAGATCCGCAATATTATAAATCGAAGCTGTAGCTGCATATGGGATATCATGCGCAATAGCTATCTGCATCAAATTTTTCCTTGCCGTCGGTTTTCCAGCCGGGGTAGTCGTAGTCTTTGCCAGATACGGCGTTGAACTGCTGGCCTGTATCCCTGTATTCATATAGGCTTCGTTGTCATAGCATATATAAACTATCCTATCTCTTCTCTCCAATGCACCCGATAATGATTGAAGACCTATGTCCACTGTTCCGCCGTCACCTGCAAAACCGAGAACTGTTGTATGCGTATTGCCCTTTGCATTTAATGCAGCTCTTACCCCTGCTGCACTTGCTGCGGTATTTTCCAGGTTGCCTTGAAATCCAGGTACTTTTATAGCTGTTTCTTTTCCAAAGCCTGAAAATGATGCCGCACAACCTGGAGGTATTATGATTATAGTATCCCTGCCCAGCACATCCATGACCTTTCTGATAAGCAGCTCCAGACCACAACCCGCACATGCGCTCATACCGTGAGGTATCAATCCCTTGGAATTATGCTTAATATCATGCATTTTTTAACACCTGCCTTATATCCATAGCATTTTCTTTTACATCTATCCATTCAGTATGTTCTTTTCTCGTGCCATTCTTTATTTCTAAAAGCTCGTTGTATATTTTCTCAATCGTCCTTACCGAAACATCTCTTCCTCCAAGTCCGCCCACATAATGCCTTATATCGCTGTTGTAATCTTTGATTGCAGCACATGTCTCGCTCCATAGAGGGCCTCCCTGGCCACCCAATCCGGCGCTTCTGTCAAACACTCCGATTACCTCTTTGCCCCCTAAAACTTCTCTTAATTGTCTAAATGGGAACGGCCTGAACACTGTGACCTTGGCCAATCCTACTTTTTTGCCTTGTTCTCTTAATTTATTTACCACATATTTTGCAGTACCGCACATTGAACCTAATGCAACCAGCACAACATCCGCATCATCCGTCCTATATCCCTCTATGATTTGCAGCTTCCTTCCGAACTTTTGTGCAAACTCTTTTTGTACCTTTTCAATAACTTTAATCGAATTATCAAATCCTACTTTTTGTTGGTATCTCATTTCTGTAAAATCATCAGGCCCTGTCAAATTGCATACAAACATCGGATCCTCTGGGTCAAGATATGAGTTTTTGGTTACAAACGGGCCTATGAACTCATCTATTGCCTCTTGATCAGGAATATCTATTTTTTGCATTGAATGTGAAAGGAAGAAACCATCCATGCATACCATTGCAGGCGTTAAAACATTCTCATCCTCAGCTATCCTGTATGCCATTACGGTCAAGTCAAATACTTCCTGTACATTCTGGCAATAAAACTGAAGCCACCCAGTATCTCTTTCAGACATTGCATCCCCATGGTCGGCCCATAATGTCCAGGGTGCCGCAAGACCCCTATTTACAACAGGCATCACTATGGGCACTCTGCATCCTGACGTCATTCCGGCTACTTCATGCATCAATGCCAAACCTTGCGATGCTGTGGCCGTAGCCGCCCTTACGCCTGTTAATTCGGCTGCCGTCGCAACAGACAAAGCCGTATGCTCTGATTCAACACGTACATATTGTGCTTTCAACTCCCCTGTTGCCACCAGGTCTGATAACTGCTCTGCTATTGTACTTTGAGGCGTTATCGGGTATGCAGATATCACTTGAACTTTTGCCATCTTAATCGCCTCAACCGCTGCCCCGTTTCCGTCAAGCATCTTATAAGCCATTAGCCCTCACTCCTTTCAGGCACCATTTTGATGCATTTCTTAGGACACTCATTTGCACATATACCGCAGCCCTTGCAATAATTAAAATCAATTTCAACGCATTTCTTCTGATCTTTTTTTATCGTTATCACATTTGTAGGGCAATATTTTTCGCAGGTACCGCATTTTATGCATGCTGAAAAGTCTACATCAGGTCTTTCCAACCTCCAGCTGCCAGTGTTTGCTGCTGTATATTCATAAGCTACCGGCCCCAGCACTCTACATCTTCTTGGTTTGTTCGTAAGCTTCTCTTGCTGCTCTTGCATTTTTCTCCCCTGCCTTTTCACCAAATGTTATTTTAATGGCGCTTTCAACCGAATCAATTTTTACTATTCCTGTTGCCGCCAATGCGCCAAGCATGGAGCCATTCGGTATACCCTTTCCAATGTTGTCAAGCGCTATCCTGGTCGCATCGACGTAATATATTTCTTTAAAATCATATTTCTTATAAGCATCTAAAACTTTTTCATCTTCAGTATTTAAAACAAGTATGCTATCCTCATGTATTCCCTCGGAAACATCCACTCCTTTGTCAATAATACTAGGATCTGACACAAGCACTATGTCGGGATTATAAACAAATGAGTTTACAAGAACGGGCTCATCATCCAATATAATGCTTGTATTGACAGGTGCACCTCTTCTTTCAGCTCCATAGGACGGTACGGTAATGGCATATTTGCCCTCATATAAAGAGACAGCTTCCGATAGAATTTTTCCGGCTGTTACCATACCTTGTCCACCTATACCATAGAACTTTAATTCAACCATTCTATCCTTTCCTTCCTTTCTTTAATTTTTGTAATCTGATACTAAATTTAAATTTGAAAAATAAAAGCTAAAGGAAAAATTATAATATATTTTTTGTGAGCTGATCCATTGCATTTGCTTAATAGAGTTGCTGGTATTAAATACATTTAACAAGTTATAATCAGGAAATATATCAGTTGTGTCAATCGCAAGATTGTGTATTGAACTTTTTTCTATTGGAGTGAATTATTACATATATGAGATTTGATGTCTGCAAGAGAAATTAAAAAACGTTTAACAAATCATCAATCTGTTTCTTTATATTAAACGATGTTTCTTATATAATTATAAACTGTCGTAAAAAAATTGTAAATAGAATAAAAAGATAATTTAGAAAATTTCTTGCGCTCTATTTGAAACTTATACTTCATATACAACCAAGATATTTGTTAAATGAATCAGGATCTGAAATCCTGAAAAAGATGATAAAACCATACTTGAAAAGAGATTTTAGCTGCAAGTATTGTTCATGATTGAACTATTCCTTAAAAATGTATAAAATATTAATTATATCAGGAGGGAAAATAAATGAATAAAAATGAACTGCACATAATATATGGAAATAATCCATTGAATATGGTGAAAGAAGTACTTTCCACGATAAAGATTGAAAATGAAATTAAGCCTGAGATGCTCATAGGCATAAAGCCCAACCTTGTTGTGGCAAAGCCTGCCTGTGAAGGTGCCACGACACATCCTGAAATAGTCGAAGGCGTCATACAGTATCTTAAAGAGAAAGGATTCAATAATATAATAATACTTGAAAGTTCATGGGTGGGAGAAAGCACTGCCATGGCATATAAGGTATGCGGATATGAGGATATATCGAAAAGGTACAATATACCTTTGTTTGACCTGAAAAAAGATTCATATGAGATAAGGAATTCAGGTACCATGGACTTAAAGGTGTGCAAAAAAGCACTTGAAGTCGACTATCTTATAAATATGCCTGTGTTAAAAGCCCATTGCCAGACACTGTTTACTTGCTCGATAAAAAATTTAAAAGGCTGCGTGCCTGATAGTGAAAAAAGAAGATTTCACTCTTTAGGTATCCACAAACCCATTGGCAATCTTGCAAAAGTGTTAAAGTGTGGGCTTATAATTGTAGATGCAATTTGCGGTGACCTTACATTTGAAGAAGGAGGAAACCCGGTGCAGATGGATAGGCTTATCATAGGTAAAGATCCTGTACTCGTTGACACATACGGTGCATCGCTTATCGGCTATTCCAAGGATGATATTGAATATATAGGCATTGCAGAAAAGATAGGAGCAGGATCATCGGATATCGAACATGCAGATATACATGAATATAATTCATCACTCAAAAGCAAGAGCAAATTCATACCGTCCGGCAAATCGAAAAGGCTGTCAGAGAAGGTAATAGCAAAGGATGCATGCTCGGCATGCTATGGAAGCCTTATCCATGCCCTTCAGAGGCTGGATGAAAAAGGTCTGTTCGAGAAAATGAAAAGCAGTGTATATATAGGTCAGGGATTTAGGGGCAAATCCATTGACGCTATCGGCATAGGAAACTGCACTTGTAAATTTAGCAAAAACGTAAAAGGCTGCCCTGCCTCTGCAAAGGATATAATCGAGTTTTTGGAAAAACAGATATAAATAAAGCAGCAAAGGCCTTATGCACATGGCAAAATATTGTTATTTAAAACTTACAATCCAAGCATCTTTTATATAATCGTTTATTATCTTTCTTGAAAGGTTAAACCAGCTGATGCATCTATCGATGATGACAGAATCTGAACTGACCACCTTTTCCATATTGCAGAGCACCACATCCGCATTAGGGACAAGTTCGACTTCAACAGGCATATCCCATTTGTCTGCGTGCTCAAGTATCCTGCCATATAGCCTGCCTGAATTTGAAACAGGTGCATCGAGATAAAATTTGGCTTTTGGTACTGAAAGCTCGCTAAAGCTCTTTCCTATGAGTTCCAATGCGCTATCGGTCTGCTCAATCAGGCGGTATGTACCACGCAGGCCTGCCAAATCCCTCATGACTCCGTCATTTCCAAGTATCACAATGCTTTTGGAAAGCGCAACTTCAATAGTGATTATGAGATTAAAACCGTCAATATACAGGCACCCATCTTTAGCATCCTCTATTGGGAGCATTTTCTTTTTTCTCTTTTCATATTGAAGGCTTGTGGAGGTTGACCTTTGAAGAGCAAGCCTCTGCCTTGAAGAGAACAGATAGTGGTTGCCTACAAACGTGACTGCTACATCCTGCTTATAGCCTCTGTTAAGGAGCCATTGGACCTCCTCCTGTGCAATCTTAAGTTTTAAAACAGCTTCATTCGAAAACCATCTTTTATCATTTTCATCGAAGCCTCTCCTTGGTGACAATTATGACCCTCCCGTAATAAATGACATTCAAAAGGGACGGTTCATTCAATTTAACTTCGTGCAATACAAAATCGTTTGCCGATTACAGTTTATTGTGAACCGTCCCCTAAACTACACTATTTTAAAACAGCAAATGAACATATCGGATCCCATGGTTTTAACTTTATGGG
>CALCDS010000293.1 GCA_937900065.1 uncultured Clostridiaceae bacterium
TGATTTACTTTTGCTTGATTAATAATTTTACATGAATTATAATTTATGAGTAATCTAGCCATTGTATCTAGTTGAAGGCATTTGAAGTCGTTCAAGGCTGACATCATTGGAATTTTAGATTTAAATTTAAACCTATTTGAAATCTAAGACTTTATAATATGTGGCTTTATCTTTTGCCAAAGTGGTAGATACATGGAGCGATAAGCAAATAGCCTCCGCGAAAGACTAACTTATGCTTATCTATGCTCCATGTAAATGTTGACTTACCACAAAATCTTTTTATTGATAGATTAAATATGTGCTTAATATATTAAGTTCATGCCACTTTGGCTTTTTCTTTTTCATCTTCAATGGCATTTTGCTTTTCCATTACTTTAAAGAACGGATAGTATACAACAATACCCACGACAAATGCTATTACACAAAGTATGATTGCTCTCCAGTCGCCGCCTGTTCCAAGAAATGCTTGAATAGGTGATGGCGTCGCCCAAGGCAATGCAATGAAAAATCTGTTACACAAGTGCAACGCAACAAATCCATATCCTAAAAATGCTGAAATAGTTGCCGATAAGATCCATGGAATAATCAGTATTGGATTCATTACAACCGGTAGGCCATATACAATAGGTTCAATTATGCAGAATATTGCTGAAGGCGCTGAACCGATCGCCAGTGTTCTGGTACTTTTTCTTTTTGAAAAGAACATCCAGAACATCAACCCCCACATGGCGGAGGTATACATTACACATCTTTCAAGGCCTTCAGTCCAAATATGGGGCAGCATGGTAAGCGGAATTCCCGACATTGCTGCTTTAGAATTTTCGCCTACATACATCAAAAGTAACGGGCCGGTTACAGCACCCACCATATTGTCGCCATGAATACCAACGCTCCAAAAGGCCATTGCAATAAATACCCTGAGTGTAAATATACCGATATTGTCCGCACCGCTAAGAACAGGCTTCAAAAGATTTGTAAGAACAACAGCCAAATCAATATTCATGACTGTTCTTATTATCCACGTTATAATAAAAACAATTGTAAAAGGTATCAATGCTGAGAAAGCATTCCCAATACCTTGAGGCACTCCTTCGGGCATTTTAATAATAAAATTCTTTTTGATACATGTTTTATAAATCCATCCGGATAAAAAGGTTGAAATCATTGCAATAAACATGCCCATTGAGCCAAAATTGCTTACAGGAATTGTTCCCTCTGTGATTTTATTGATATTAATCAGCAAAAACGCAGACAGCCCTAATACGCTCATCGTCAATTCATCTAGTTTATATACCCTTGCATAGCAAACGGAAAAAGCTATCGATGCATACAATGACATGAATCCCATTGTCAGTGATTGTACAAGCCCTATATTCTGGTAAAATGGTGCAAGAGCAGGGATTAATGGTTTCCCGGTATTGCCGATTACAGGTTGTCCTAACAATGCGATCAGTAAAAACAGACTCCCTACGAGTACTACCGGCATTACGGCAACAAGTCCATCTTTAATAACCTGCATTGTTTTAAAAGAAGCAAATTTACCCATTGGGCCCGCTAGTTTGTCAATAATAAAATCCGTCACTTTATCCATAAAGCTTTTCTTTTTTACTGTATTTTCCATACTGTATTTACCTCCCCTAATATTAAGATAAATCTACATGAGTTTAATTTGTGTCGCCTTTATCCATTCTTATTTTTTTCCTTTAAAACTTGCTGCACTTGATCAATAATCTTCTCGGCATCTTGTCTTCCGTATGATACTGGGTCAATCATCACTACCGGTTTATCATGTTCGGCACATGTTTCACAAATGCTCTTGTACAAATACCTTAGCTGGGGCCCGACTAATACAAAATCATAGTTATCGATTCTGGCAATCAACTCGGAAGAAGAAAATGAATCTACATGGCCCTCAATTCCCATTTCTTTAAATCTCTTGTTCATCTTGTTGGCTATTAAACTGCTTGACATGCCAGCAGCACATATCAATATTATTTTCATTTTTACACCTCCTTTCCAAAATATATAATTAAAACTCATTAATCAGTTTGACCTATATAATATTTTGTTATATATAATTAAATATAAAATTTTCCGCTAAACAACGGAAAACAAAATCAACAAGGGGAGAATATCAAAATTTCATTCATTTTCAGAATGCTGCTTTTATTTTTTATATGTCTTGGCTATTTCTTTGGCCAAATCATTGATTGTTATTGCATTCATTATATGGTCTTGTGCATGTACCATTAGTAAATTTATTTTGGCATTTTTAGCAAGCAAACTGCGCCTTATACTTTCAGTTTGACAATTGTGAGCCTCTGTTAATTCTTTAGATGCTTGTGCAAAAAGTTGATCCGACTTTTCAAAATTTTTTTCTCTTGCAGCCTTTATTGCTTCCAAACATAGACTTTTTGCATTGCCAGAATGAAGAATGATTTGGAAAGCGACTTCTTCTTCATCATAATCTTTTGCTTCTTCATTTACCTTTTGTTCAGTATTAATAGTAACCATCCCCAAATAGTATTGTTATTTTAGAAAAGCCAAAGCAAACCATCTTTTTATTCTTCTGCCTAAATACTCCTTAAATAATTCATAATTTCTTTATAACTCTTATCCTTTCCAAACAAGCTAGATGTACCTAATACAAATCCATCAACACCTTCTCTTGATAAAGTAGAAACTTTTTCACATGAAATAGCGCCATCAACAATGAGTTTGTAATTATATTCTTCCTTTAATTTAACAAGCCTCTGAATTTTTCTATCAACAAAGTCAATAAATTTTTGACCTGCAAAGCCCGGGTTGACCGCCATAACCAGCACATAATCAGCAATATTTAATAATTCCGAAATAGTTTCAATTGAAGTTCCAGGGTTGATAGCTATACCCGCATATTTGCTCAAGCTTTTAATCTTTTGCAATGTCCTTGACGGATGCTTATCCGCTTCAGGATGTATATATATGATGTCCACTCCTATTCTTGAAAATAATTCTACATAATCAACCGGATCTTCAATCATTAAATGTGCATCCACAAGTTTGCAAGTATTTTTACGGATAAATTCTATGTCCTGTAATCCCATCCCAAAATTAGGGACAAATTTACCATCCATGACGTCGATATGAAAAATATCAGCGCCTGCTAAGTCTAGTTTCACAACCTCTTCTCTCAACGAAGCATAATCAGCACACATCATTGACGGGCAAAGTATCTTTTGCATATAACCAGTTCCTTTCTTTAATAAGATTATAGCAAAATACCTTGTAAAGTTGATTATTAAAAAATGGCACATATTTGTGCCATTTTTCTGAAACTTGTATTAATTTATATTATTATATTTTTTTATTTACTAAAACAAGCATTTATAAATAAGTGTCAACTACCTCTATAAGTGTTTCTAAGTTCCCTCCATTTATAATTTTTAACACATCTCTTTCATTCGTGATAAACTTTGCCAACGAACGATACAAGGCTTCCAGGTTATGTTCCCTGCCATCCAGTGAAAGAAGCAATACAAGCTGAACTTTTTTTGTTTCCCATATGATGGGCTTTCTTAAGATTATTACTGCTACAAAAGTTTTATTTCTAATCGGTTTGAGAGGATGAGGCACTGCTACCAGATTCCCATATTCCGTAGATACTATTTTCTCACGCTCTATAACAGAACGTATAAAATCTCCTGAAAAATCATCAATATATGCACTGACCATGCTGTCTAGCTTTCTGAAAACATCTTGTTTATTCTCCGCCGCATAATCAGAGATAAATAAATCTTTGTTAAAATATCTCCCCAGCGATTGTAAACTTTGATCACCCGCAGTTTTCAATTTGAGCTTAATCTGTTCTATATCATCATCGCCCAAAAAGAAAGGAATATTGATAACCGGCACTGGCACCTTAATAGAAATTGGGACCGTGGAAAATATAAAATCTACATTTCTGAAATCAACTGATTTCAAGTTATATAAATCAACGATTCCTAAGACATTAACCTGGTCCGACATTTTATTTTTAATATGATAGGAAATCAACTGCGATGTACCCCTCCCTGTCGCACATACTAAAATCACATTTTTAATGGTCCTTAATTTCTGCTCGATCGCATATTCAAAATGCAGCGCCAAATAGCTTATTTCATCTTCGCATAGAGACAGTCCTGTTTTTCTATAAATCGTATCTCCGGCGACTGCGGCAGCATCATAAGCTTCAGGATAATTAACTTTAATTTCATTTAGTATGGGATTTCTCATAACCATGTTAAAAGCAAGGCGATTCAACATTGGAACAATATGCATCCCAAGCGAAATGTACAACCTGGTATTGTCTCTAAAATCAATATTAAGCTTGTTATAAACGTCATCCATGATATTTAGTAATAATTCATGGATATTTTCCGGGAATATGTTCTCCTTGCCCTTATCAATAAAATCTTTTTCAATCACTTCTTTGCCCAATAAATGCATGGTTATATAAGCGATCTCACTTTTAGGAAATTTGATTTTAATTTGTTCTTCTATCTTGCCAACCAACTTTTCAGCAATTTTAAACTCTTCAGTATTGATAAATTTATTATATAATTTGTCATCCAAAGCAATATAGTTATTGTTTTTTATCCTATAAATTGCAATAGCAATATGCGCTGCAAGGTTTTCAAAAGCGATTCCATAAATTTTAATCTTATAATCGAATAAAAAATCAATCACAATTTTTTTAATTTGATTAAGTATTTGCTGCAGCTCATTTAGGTCAAATCCTTTACATTTTAAATCTGAAAACGTGGTCACGGAATTATGGAAAAAGAAATCCGACATGCAAAGCCTTTTATTGACCTCATCGCCTTTAAGTTTTATCCCTAATCCCGGTTTGTGAACAATCGTTAGATTATATTTTGAAAAACGATCCTTAACTATTTTTAAATCATTAGAAATCGATGTCTTGCTGACATATACTTCATCTGCAATATCATCGGTTTTAAAATAATCATCACTTAACAACAACAGCGTTGTAAGATATTCAATCCTTTCTTTAGAGCTTGTGGGAAGAATTTTTTCATTGCTTTGAGTGTCATCAATACTATTTAATAGTTCCTGATACTTTTTCTTATCATGAATTATTATCTTGTACCCCTTGCTGGGTTTAGAAATCAATTCAATATCATAAGCAGCTAAAGATTTCTTTAAAAGCTGAATTTCATTTCTTATAGTACGACGATTTATCCCTGTAGCATCTGATAACTCATAGGATGTAATTTGTTTTTTTGACTTGTTTAAAACTTTAAGCAGCTTAATTTCATCCGAAAGCATATAAATTCCTCCAATATCTTATTACTATGCATATCATAGTACATAGTGGAAAATTTGATTCAGCAAAAATAAAAGCCATATTTTTACTTAACATAGTGAAAAATTTGAATAGACTACAATAGAACTAGAAAACTAGACAAATTTTTAGAAACATCTAAAATTTGCTCAAGAAAGGAAGATGGTTATATAATAGATTATAATCCTAAATGAAATGTATCGACAAATAATTCATCAAATTTTTTAAAAATACTCATCCTTAACAATCTACTTTAATCATTGTTAAAGATGAGTATAGATTATTCAGCCTACAAAATCTTTTATGGATAATCATGCGCAATCTACTTCATATTTTCTATAAGCGATACGATTGTGCCCTTCAAGCTTGGATCCTTAAAATAAAAATGATACGTAAGCGGTTTTTCTGTGGAGCAATCAACATATATTATTTCAGGCTGGGATGTGTCAACGAAAAGCCCCTCATTATCTCCAATTTTTATTTTTGATACACTTTCTGAAGCTTTATTGTCTCCTCCTAGTGCTTGTTCCCTGGATATAGTAAGGGTAAAAGGGAAGGCATAGAGCATTCAATAAATAAATTGCCAAGTTTATTTATTACAATCCGTATGTCTTAAAAAGTATCATAATATTGTTATTAGTAATCTTGTTAGCCAGAAGCTGTTTAAATTTAACTGAATGAGTTTTGCCCTCCAAGCGGAGTTTTTCCAATTCTTTGGATATTTCATTCTGCTTTGATACCAAATCATCGCAGATATTTTCAAACTTTGCCAATTTGCTGATGGCATCTCCAAAATATCCGTCCGCATCATGCTGTATTTTTGCATCGTCTAGAATATAAAAATTATTATTTAATATTTTTGTTAATCTATCCATTAACTCACTCCATCCATTTATCAAATCCGTATCTTTATTTACTTGAGCAAAAGG
>CALCDS010000294.1 GCA_937900065.1 uncultured Clostridiaceae bacterium
CTGGAAAATGTGATTGCAATGGCCGAGGCTGCAAAGATGTAGAGGAATTATTTAACAGCATATGCTGGATGTATCATACTTGAAAGCAAGGATGATAGATGATATAATATGTTCGAAAGAGAACGAAAGGAATTCCTGAGGTGTACGAATAACCTGGGATGTTCAACCGACAGAATGAATACGGGAGTTCGAGTTTTGCGTGGTATGTCATACTTGCATGACAAGAAGGCAGAAATCGCAAACAGGGCACCCACCTGCCGAATGGCGGGTATGAACATGCAGGGGAACGGCATCATGGGAATTTTATAGTGAGTTTCCTTTATGAAAATGGTGAATTATTTACCCTCCGTTTAATTATCGGAGGGTATTTTCGTTGTTTAATTTAAGTACAAATCATTTGTATTTGCTCCTTCCGAGGAATTCATGCTTTACAAGATTTCCATCCATGTATATATCTTTATATGCGTCGGCAGTATTGTTGGAGATTATTTTAGAATATACCTTTACTGTTTTACCTTCTAGAGGCACCCCCAATATATCGAATGTTATATTGCGGCTATCGGTTTTTGATTTAATCAGAATGTAGTTTTGAGTATTGTTTACAAAGCGCAAAGTTTGGACACCTGTTGAAACTGTGGCATCCAGCCCGAGCGGCACATAATGTACCGGCAGCGAATGAGGCGAGCGCTTGGTTATTTTTAAATCCGCCAGAAGAGCTGCATTATAAAGCGTTGTTGAGACCTGGCACAATCCTCCGCCTATGTCTGTGGCAGGCCTCCCGTTTTGATATACTCCGGCGATTTTAAATCCTCTTTCAGGTGTTGTTTCGCCTACATATTTCCAAAACTCGAATTCATCGCCCGGCTTTAACAATATATTGTTTATCAATGCGGCTCCAAGCCTTATATTCTCTTTTCTGCCCGTATCCGAACCCCCATAATAACTTGTATATGTTGAAACGATTTTTGAAGGCATCATCTTTTTTATATCTTCTTCTCTGACAGAGGCGGAAACCATATCTAAAGGTATATTGATATCTCTTACTGAAGAGGAAGCTGCCGATAATATTGCCTTTTCAAATTCCTGCCTGTTGACCGCATATCCTTGGACTTCTTTTTTTATGATAAGGTTTCCACTATCTATATATAACGAAGCATCCTCAGGCTTTGTTTCAATAGAAAGCAGGGATTCATCAACAAAGTCATTTAATTTTTTGCTATCCAGCTTGATAAAATCCGACATCAATATTTCTTCATGGAAATCCATATGCCTTTTTACGGATTTTAATATATCATCTCCATAAGTGCATGCATCGATCCTTTTCATAAGTTCTTTAGTATCTATAAATACGCCGATATCCTTTAAACTAGCCTTTACGGTTTTAGAAGGGGAATTGAGTATCATCTCATCACTTAAATATTCTTCAATCAGTTGATTGGCTTTAAAATGTGCCTCGTTGAGTTTGAGTCCTCCCAAACTCTCAAAGGTGCCGTCATTTTTTATCAAGTTTGTTTCAGATGCGATTTTATAGCTTTCGAGTGTTACAAATGAAACAAAAAAATATAATGAAGCTGTCAATATCACCAAAACAGTTATCAGTATAAACAGTTTGCATTTTTTATTTTTGCTGATATCATGATCTACATTATCCATATTACAATACCCCCATTATATCAAATGCATAGCAGAATAAAAAAACAGTGCAACCTTTGCTTAAAGTATGCTCTGCCGGCAGAAAATTTTATGCTTATTGTGGCATGTGAGCCTATGCATTGCTTAATTAATATATATTCGACCGTGCAAATTCATATGCATCAGCTTATTGGAGTAAAAGCGGTAAAGTAAAGGCCATATCGGCATAGAGCTATATCTTAGAATATTGTGGTCATATGTTTAATATATTTATATAGAACAAGTTTTGTGAAATACAGCGATTTGGAAAGTTCGGCATCATACCAATAAAGATTCAACTGATAGTATGTGTAACATCGATTTGAAGGAGGGGAAAAGATGAGGCTTGATACATTTGATTGGACGGCGCTTGTGCTTGTCATAGTGGGAGCGCTAAACTGGGGACTGATTGGTTTATTTAATTTTGACATTGTAGCATTCATATTTGGCGGATCCACAGCATTTCTTACTAAAATAGTCTATGGATTGATAGGACTGGCAGGTGCATATATTATATATCTTCTCAGAAAATTAAAAAGAGCATAAAAGAGGCAAAAAGTATCCTAAGCTACCGCAACCCCCTATAAAAAACAGGGGGTTGTTGAATTATATCCTCCTTTCATTTGTAAATAGTCATCTTATCTAACCGGCCTTCTTTCTCTAAATAATAATGATATTGAATATATTCCCGCAATGCCTACAAGGGTATATATTATTCTGCTTACCATTGATGATGTTCCTCCAAAAATTGATGCTACAAAATCAAATTGGAAGAGCCCGATTAGCCCCCAGTTTAGCGAGCCTATTATCATAAGCAATATAGCCAATCTGTCCATATTAATATCACTCCTCATACAAATAATTGATATCTATGCACATATAGAGTGCTTTAAATATTTTGCAACAGGCTATATCGCTTGAACTCATTACATCTTACACAAATCAAATATAGCCCGGCAATTTTTGTCTGGATTATATTATCTATATAATTTGCATAACTATGGATTTGTATACATGAGATGTGTAAAATATTAGGAATATAGCAATATGGAGCATGAGCGGCAGTACATTGGCATGGATTGAATATTATGGATTAACATGAATTATAATCATGTTTTAGTCTGATATGGTATCACTGCAGGATACCGTGGATATGTTAACATAATAACGGATTATGGTTTTACTTTATGGACATGCTTTCTGAACTCAAATAAGTATCACTCACAAAGTTTGTATATAGTATGCACTTTATATATAATATAAAGCATAAAAATTAAGGGGACATGCATTTGGCAAGTTTAAGCCGATACTTTAATTCTAGAAAACGGCTCTGCTTAACAAAGATATTGATTTTAGCATAGCCTAGAAAATAAATCTTAAAGCGCCGGGAGCATACTTGCTGCCCTTAATAAATACAATCTTGCTGAATCCCCTAAACGGGGTACGGAGGATCCAATATTGGGGTTAATGCGCATCTGATAGATTTCTTTGCGCTAGGGAGCCTTTCATCCCGAACCCGTCAGCTAACTCCGGAAGCTCAAAAGAGAGGAGATGTAGACATGAAATTCATCACAAAAAGATTAGCAGCTATGGCCGCAGCATGTGTGATGGCTTTTACATTATTCTTTAGTGTAAATGCCAAAGCGGCAACTAGTTCAACACTCAACTTTGGAAGCAGGGGAGAGCAGGTCTCCAACCTCCAGCAGGACCTGAAGGCTATGGGATATTTCACCTATTGGAGAACAACCGGATATTATGGTGAAATAACCAGGAATTCTGTTATAAAGTTTCAGAATGCCAATGGACTTTCAGCTGATGGTATTGCCGGTGAAAAAACTTTATATAAAATAGATCAGGTAGTCAATTCAGGTACAGCGTCATATTATACCGTAAAGGCAGGAGACAGCCTGTGGAAGATATCACAAAGATATGGCACGAGTGTGGACAAGCTTAAAGCTGTAAACAATATCATATATGATACCATTTATCCGGGCCAGACGTTGAAAATCGTAACTCCGATTTCAAAGAGTGCACCATCATATTCAAGCACCGATATGTACTGGCTTTCAAGGATAATCGAAGCCGAAGCATCTGGCGAACCATACCAGGGCAAAGTCGCTGTGGGAAGCGTTATTTTGAACAGAGTTGCGATGGCCGACTTTCCAAACAGTGTAAAGGGCGTAATATTTGAGTATTCCAATGGTTTACCTCAATTCAGCCCGGTCGCGGATGGCACCATATACAACACTCCTTCACAGGAAAGCATAAATGCTGCTGTTGATGCATTCAACGGTGCAAAACCTGCGGGCAGTTCAACGTTTTTCTTTAATCCGTCTAAATCGGCGGGTTCATGGATTGTAAGCCACAAAACATATGTTACTAGAATAGGTAACCATGTGTTTTACAAATAGTTTATATTGAATTTAAAGTATAAAGGCACACCGGTTTTTTGAGGTGTGCCTTTATACTTTAAATTAGGCTTTATATTATATCGATATAAATGTAAAATATAAACTAGAGTGTTAAAATGGTATGGTATTTTGTCAGTGAACGATATGTTCAAAAATCAACAACATCGTTTGACATAGTTTGTTTTTATAATATTGGCTTTTATAATTGATCATACATTTTTGAAAACTGCCTTGGAACAATGTGGGGGTATTAAATGAAAATTTTATTTATTGTAAATCCGGTAGCAGGTAAAGGACTTGCAAAACGCCTGGTTCCCGAAATCGAAAGAAAGATGCAGTCTGTTGCAAATGCATCATTTGATATAAGGTATACTGAAAGAGTGGGGCATGCTACCGATATTGCGAGATATGGAGCGAATAGTGGTTACGATATTATTTATGCGGTCGGAGGAGATGGTACGGTCAACGAAGTTGCAAATGGACTTGTTGGCAGTGATTCTGCGCTTGCAATATTACCCGGAGGCTCGGGAAATGATTTTATAAGAACAGTTGATGGAAAAGTCAATGGTGACAATATCATAAGGGATACTATATATGGGACCAAAAAGTTGATCGATGTTGGGATAATAAATGGAAGGTATTTCATAAATATAGCGAGTGTAGGTTTTGATGCTGAAGTCGTGCTTGAGACCCAGCGTTTTAAGAAGTTCAATCTTTCCGGAAGTGCATCATACATAGCAGGTTTAATAAGTACGATTTTTACGGGAAAGTCCAGCAAAGTAAAGATTAAAATAGGGGACAAGGTTATTGAAAGCGAAATACTGCTTTCAGCAGTGGCAAATGGCAGATATTATGGAGGCGGCATGAAACCAACACCTGATGCAGTATTTGATGATGGATTGTTTGATATTTGCGTTATACGAAAACTGCCGAGAATTAAAATGCTTTTTCTTTTTCCGGAGTTTATAAAGGGTAAACATGCTAAATTTAAAGAAGTGAGCTTTTATAGATCGAAAAAAGTATCCATAGAGTCTGATGATCCCATTGCAATCAATGCTGACGGGGAAGTGTGGAGGGACAGGAAAGTAAATTTTGAAATAGTTAAAAACGGGCTCTATGTTATGATACCGTAAATACATAAAATGACGATGTTGATTTTGAGCATCCTCGTTTGCTTGCTCACTTGGATTGCTCAAAAAATCAACAGTATTAACGTATCAGTAGAAAAATT
>CALCDS010000295.1 GCA_937900065.1 uncultured Clostridiaceae bacterium
AAGGAAAATTATACATTGTCTTTGGCGCTTCAGATGTTTATCAGCTCTGAAGGAGGAACTGAGTTTACAATAGCAATGGCGGTTTCCGTACTTACTATGATAATTCCTTTGATTTTATATGTAATATTTCAAAAATATATAATAGATACGTTTTCTTTTTCCGGCATAAAGTAATGGGAGGGAAAAGGATTAATGAAATACCGAGCGGGCAAAGAAATGTTGCCATGGTATTTCAAAATTATGCTCTGTATCCTCATATGAGTGTCGAGGAAAATATAAAGTACGGGATGAAGGTTCATAAAATAGGCCGTGCTGAAATAGATAAAAGATATAAAAAGGCTATAGAATTATTAAAACTTGAGGGATTAGAGAACAGAAAGCCAAGGGAACTATCCGGGGGCCAAAGGCAGAGAGTTGCCCTTGCCAGAGCTATAGTAAAGAGAGCGGATTATTTTCTTTTAGATGAGCCCCTGTCCAATCTTGATGTTCAGTTAAGAGCGAGTGCAAGAAAAGGCCTTGTTGAACTTCACAATATTTTTCAGCAAACATATGTATATGTGACCCATGATCAAACGGAAGCAATGACCATAGGCAACAGAATAGCATTGTTTAATAAAGGGAAATTGCAGATGCTGGCAACTCCGGAGGAAGTATATAAAAGGCCTAAAAATGTATTTACAGCTAATTTTATAGGCTCGCCTCCTATGAATATAATCAAAGGAAAATATGAAAGCGGGAACATATGGTTTGATAAGATAAATTATAATTTGCGCGATGATTGGTGCAAATTTATATCTGAAAAAAGCAGCTCAAATATGGTATATATAGGGATAAGACCCGAAGATATCGCATTAGCGGCAGCGAAAGATAGGTTTTCTGTTAAGGGGACAATAAAATATATAGAAAATTACGGGAACAAAAAAGGAATTTATATTGATGTTGGAAAAACAGAGATAATAGCTTTGGCAGACAATATGAAATATGAATGTGGCTCACAAATAAACGTCATTTTCAGCCCGGAAAAGATACATGTCTTTGATGGTCAGACATTGAATTCATTAGGATATCCGGATTCAATAGATGGATTGGAGGGACAGATATGAGCTTACTTATAAGCACAAATGTATTCGACAAAGTTGAAGATTGGGCAAAAATACATGATTTGATTAAAGCTGTTAAATATGATGATAAGGGCATTGAAATATTTCCTCTATGGGATCAAGAAGGTTTTGAGGAGTTATTGGAAAAGAATGAAGAATATTTAAAAGGTATGAAAATAACATTTCATGGAGCCTATTATGGCGTTGAGCCTTCCGCACCTAAAAATACAAAAGAATATTATAAATCAATTGTTCAAAATAAAAAGACAATCGATTGGTGCAATAGGCTAAACGGTAAATTTGTAGTGCATCATCATAATAACAGGAAGATTCCGACAGAAGAAAGGGAACAGATTATAAAAAACAGTGATGTACAATTAAAAGAGCTTACAGATTATGCCAATAAAAATTCTGTGGCTCTGTTTATTGAAAATGTCGGAGTAAATTCAAATGGGAACAATCTTTGGACAGATGATGAATTTATTGAGATGTCTCTATCCATACCAAATCCTATATTGATAGATGTTGGACATGCAAATGCAAACAACTGGGATATAGAAAAAATCATAGTTGCTTTAAAAGATAAGATCATAGCTTATCATCTGCACAATAATTATGGGATATATGATTCTCATAACCGCATCAGGGAAGGCAGTTTTGATTTTGAAAAATTTATAAGACTGTATAAATTGTTTACTCCTGATAAAGATTTAACTCTTGAGTACTCTGATAGATATAAAGATGAGATCGATTATATAGCACAGGATGCAGAATGGCTTATAGATAATTTAAATCGTTGTGATAGATCTGCAGCAATCCTGTATTGAAATTTTACTGATACCGTTTTCCTTGACATGATATTGTTTTATTGCAATAATGATGTTGGA
>CALCDS010000296.1 GCA_937900065.1 uncultured Clostridiaceae bacterium
GTTGATTTTTGAGCAATCCAAGTGAGCAATGTGAACACTTTTGCTAAGTTCTTGGTGAAATTGCCGAAGCGAATCCTAGAATTTTTGCGTGTTTGAACGAAGTGAGTTTGCAAAAATTCTTGATAAGCAAGGCAATCTCACCTTAGAACTTAAAAAGCGTGAACGGGTAAGCGAGGATGCTCAAAATCAACATATACTTTACATAGCCAAAAATTATTTTGCGGAAATCCAGTCTCTAAAGGCTGCGGTGTTTTTTACGGAAGAATTGAGTATAATAGAAAGATAAGACTGGATACGAGACATTGTAAAGGGGATAATCATATGAAAAAAGACTGTTTGGTACTTGGAATAGAATCGAGCTGTGATGAAACATCCGCAGCAGTCGTAAGAAACGGAAGGGACATGCTTTCCAATATAATATCTTCCCAGATAAATCTGCATAAGAAATATGGCGGCGTGGTGCCTGAAATAGCATCGAGAAAACATATCGAGATGATAGATATATGCATACAAGAGGCTCTAGAGCAGGCAAACGTCACTTTGGATGATATAGACATAGTGGGCGCGACTTATGGCCCGGGGCTTGCAGGCGCACTTCTTGTAGGCCTTTCATCCGCAAAAGCAATAGCATATGCATCCGGCAAGATATTTGTCGGTGTGAACCATATTGAAGGTCATATATGCGCTGATTTTTTAGCTCACAAGGACCTTGTGCCTCCGTTCGTGTGCCTTGTTGTATCGGGAGGCCATACCAATATAGTGTATGTAAACGATTACGGCAAGTTTGAAATAATGGGAAGAACTAGGGATGATGCCGCAGGCGAGGCTTTCGACAAGGTTGCAAGATCCATAGGGCTTGGATATCCTGGAGGACCTCTGATAGATAAGCTTGCCAAGGAGGGAAACAGACATGCCATAAGTTTTCCAAGGGCATCATTTAACGACGGGAGCCTTGACTTCAGCTTTAGCGGCGTTAAGACTGCAGTGCTCAATTATATTAATAAAGCAAAGATGAAAAAAATTGAAATAAACAAGGCCGATATCGCTGCATCTTTTCAGGAGGCTGTGATAGATGTGCTTGTTGATAATACACTGTCAGTATTAGAGTTTAGAAAATCGGACAAGATTGTCATAGCCGGCGGGGTGGCTGCAAACTCAAGATTGAGGGAGAGATTTACAGACGAGTGTTCCAAAAGGGGAATAAAGGCATATTTTCCTCCTATAGTGCTCTGCACGGACAATGCTGCGATGGTGGCTTCGGCGGCATATTATGAATACCTGAATGGAAATATATCCGACATGTATCTTAATGCAAATCCTTCCCTAAAAATTGGGGAAAGATAGAAACTGGATATCCGGCACTTATGTCAACGCAGTTTACAATTAAAAGAATTATGCCTATGTTGATTAGTATATCTGTGGATAATGTGAAAATTTATATGGAACTTATAGTTTTCACTGCGGATATCTGTGGATAACACTGTGGATAATGTGCATTATTCTTTACATAATATAGTTTTTTAAGTTACATTTACGCGATATTATGTGGACTTGGTCACAGCTTTAAAAAATTTATCATATTTCACAAGTCTGTATAAAATATATAATGCCATGTTTGCTAAATATTTTGCTCCCATTTTTCATACAATGCTTCAAGCTCTGCTTTTATGCTTTTAATCTCATGGCTGATGCTTTGCGACTTTTCCGGGTTTGAGTAATATTCTTTAAGGCACATGAGCTCATTGAGCTTTGAGAGCTTTTCCTCAAGCGATGATATTTCATCTTCAAGTTTTTGCAGCAGCTCTTTTTTATGCTTTTCTTTAAGGAGCTGTTCTTTTTGCTTCTTTTTTTCTTCTTTTATGGCTGTTTTGCTCATTCCAGCGTAATCATCAGGCTCTTCTAAAAACCTGGTGGGGCGGTTTTTCTTCTCTAAATAATATGAGTAATTTCCATGATATTCCGTTATTCCGCTTTCACTGTCAAGGTATAATATCCTTGTAGCGACTTTGTTTAAAAAGTACCTGTCATGGGAAATAGTAAATACGGTGCCGTCATAGTTGAGCAGGGCTTCTTCAAGAGCTTCCTTTGATACTATATCAAGGTGGTTTGTCGGTTCATCCAAAAGCAGCAGGTTTGACTCGGACAGTATCAATTTGATAAGAGCCACTCTGCTCTTTTCGCCGCCGCTTAAAAGTTTTATGCTTTTGAATACATCCTCCCCTTTAAAGAGAAAAGCTCCAAGTATGGTCCTTAACCTTGTTTGCGTCATATCAGGATATACATCCCATATTTCGTCTACTATGGTCTTGCTTTCATCAAGGTCTGATTGTTCCTGATCATAATAACCTATGTTCACGTTTATTCCCTTTAAAATTTTGCCTTCATCCGGATTTATCTTTTCCAATATGATTTTGAACAGTGTGGTTTTTCCAGTGCCGTTCGGCCCGATGAGTGCCACTCTTTCCCCGCGCTTTATTTCAAAATTTATATTGCTGAAAAGCCTGTTGTTTCCGAATGATTTGGATAAGCTCTCTACTTTTAAAACATTGTTTCCGCTCCTTATCCTGGTTTTAAAACTTATCCTTGCGGCCCTCTGGTCAAAGTTGGGCTTCTCGATAACTTCTATCTTGTCGAGGGCTTTTTCGCGGCTTTCAGCTTGCTTTATGCTTTTTTCCCTGTTGTATGCTCTAAACCTTTCTATGATAGCCTCCTGACGCTCGATTTCTTTTTGCTGTATTTCATATTGTTTAAGCCGGCTGGCCTTTCTTAATTCCCTCTCCTTTATATAGGCTGAATAATTGCCCTCATACTCTTCAACCTTGTGGTTTATAAGCTCAAATATCTTGTTCGTGACGACATCAAGGAAAAACCTGTCATGCGATATTATAAACAGGCATCCCTTATAATCTTTAAGAAAGTTTTCAAGCCATTCTACAGCGTCCAAATCAAGGTGGTTGGTAGGTTCGTCAAGCAGCAGTATGTCCGGCATAATGAGAAGCTGCTTTGCAAGAGCCAATCTCGTTTTCTGGCCGCCGCTTAGTATGTTTATCTTTTTATCGAAATCTTCTTCACTGAATCCAAGCCCAAAGAGCACTCCTCTTACCATGCTTTTATATCCATACCCGTTTTTGATGCTGAATTCATCCAAAAGTCTCGAATATTCATTCATAAGTTTTTTATGATATTCGGGTTTTTCTATATTCTCTTTGCTTGCGATCATCACTTCAAGCTCTCTTATGCGTTTTTCCATATCTATAAGAGGTTGATAAACCTTTAACATTTCCTCAAGTATTGTGTTTGAAGAATCCAGGGACATATTCTGACTTAGATATCCTATGGTTTTATCTTTCTGTATATAGATTTCACCGGAATCGCATGTTATCTCGCCCGACAACATCCTAAAAAGCGTTGATTTGCCCGCACCATTGACTCCGATCAGTCCTGCCCTGTCCCTCTCCTGCAGGCTTAAAGACAAATTATCGATTATAGTGTTTATTCCAAAAGATTTGCTCAAATTGTTACATGAAAGTATGGCCATACTATTACCTCCTGGTGCAATACATCTGATATATAAAATCTTGTGTTGATTTCAAGCAATTCGCGCCGTTTGCTCGGATTGCCAAAAAATCAACATTGATACTTTAATAAAACCTGTTTATGTTCAACATAATTCTATCAAAAATTCAGCTTAAAATAAAATAGCTAGATTATACCGTATTGTGATATAAAATCTAAGATTGATGATTTATGCATTGCAAAGCCTGTTTGACATCTTGACAGGCAAAGCAATAAAATAAACTAAAGCCTGTAAATTTACATATTATAGTTTTAATTTGCCTTTTATATTGTATAGCATATTGTCAAATGTTTATCAAAAGTTTATCATTATA
>CALCDS010000297.1 GCA_937900065.1 uncultured Clostridiaceae bacterium
AAAAACTCGGCAAGGTAACGGAAGCGATTGAAAGCGGGAAGGTCGTTAAAGAGATCAGCGCAATGGCGGGCATCATAAATAATATTTCTTCACAAACAAACCTGCCTGCACTGAATGCGGCAATCGAAGCCGCAAGAGCAGGAGAAGCAGGGAGAGGCTTTGCAGTAGTGGCTAGTGAAGTCAGAAAGCTATCGGAACAATCCAGTTTGGAATCTGATAAAATAAGGAAGGTAACAAATAAAGTGATTCAGGCATTTGAATATTTATCAAATTGTGCCTCCGACTTGTTAAACTTTATGGAGAAAAAAGTGAAGAGCGACTATACTCTTCTTATAGAGACAGGCGATAGATATGAAGGGGATTCCAAAACAACTAAAACGATCTCTTCTGAAATCAAGCATATTGCCGACAATATGTCGGATTCGATTGAACATATAAGCATATCCATGGAGAGTATGTCAGCTACGGCAAAGCAATCTGCCGCAAGCTCTGAAGAGATATTATCAAATATAGAGGGATCTGTTGAAGCTGTGGAAGGAATAGCCCGTTCGGCAAAGCAGCAGGCTGAGCTCTCTGAAAGCTTAAATTCGTTGGTAAGAAATTTCAGGATAAGTTAAGGGCTTCAGGGGTGCAAAAAAGCGACGGGGGTTATCAGCAGAATAACCATTTCTATAATTTAAAGCTTGCCCTTTTGAAGCGTCATATTGTCATATCCAAATTGCATCTCAGTTTATGATTCTAATGCTCTGCAGAGAGTTTCTTTAAACATATCCTTAACCATATAAACTTGATCATTATTAGTTGTAAATTTTTGCTCCTCTTGTTTTATTCCCATAAATAAATAATATTAAGTAACAAGATTATAATATTAAGTAAATTTAATAAAATTATCAAAAATATTAATATTTATATTGACGTATTTAAAACACAGTATATAATATAAAATATGATATATATTTTATAAACCGTTATCAATACGGTTAAAATCTCCGGAGGAATTTTTATGGTAAATAATATATTATCCATATGCCCTGTTTGTGGTGAAAAACTTTACATTACAGAGCTGTATTGCGGCAAGTGCGGTACTAAAATCGAAGGCCAGTTTCAACTGGACAAATTCAGTTACCTATCATCAGAGCATAAGTATTTTATAGAAATTTTTTTAAAGTGCAGAGGTAATATAAAAGAAGTGGAAAAAGAGCTTAACATATCTTATCCAACAGTAAGAAGCAGGCTTAATGATGTAATAGCTGCCCTGGGCTATAAGGTTGAATCCCAGGATAAGCCTGGAACAGATAAAAAGGAAGTGCTGGATATGCTGAGCAAAGGCGAGATAAGTTATGAAGAGGCATTAAAAATGATGGATGGGGAATAAATTTTGGGAGGATGTATTATGAATGATGAAATCAAAAAAATATTAAAGATGGTTGAAGAGAAAAAGATAACTGCCGAGGAGGGCGGAAAACTTATTGATGCCCTTGACGAAAATGCTTATAATGTCCCGGCGGAAACTGCAAACACTTCACAGAAAGTCAATAAGCCCAGATTTTTAAGGATACACGTTGACGGTGATGAAAAAGTTGATGTAAATATACCTTTATCTTTAGTTGAGTTCGGCATGAAATTCGGAATGAAGGTTGGCCCGAAGTTTTCGCCGCAAATGAAAGAACTTGAAGGGATAGATTTTAAAGAAATAATAGACGCTGTAAAAAATGGAGCAACAGGCAAAATAGTAGACATCCATACTCAGGATGAAACAGTTGAAATCTACGTGGAATAGCACTATTCAAAAAAATCATATGCACTCAAGCAGGAAGTGGAGATTTATATGGGAAAAGCTATAGAGGTTACAGATTTGAAAAAAGTTTTCCACACAAGAAAAAAGAAACTTTTCAGAACCTTTGAGAAGAAGGAATTTAAAGCTGTCGACGGAGTCAGCTTTGGTATATACGAGGGAGAAATATTCGGCCTTTTAGGACCTAACGGAGCCGGGAAAACCACAACTATAAAGATGATTACAGGCCTTCTAAGGCCTACATCAGGATATGTCCGCGTGATGGGGATAGATGTGGATAAAAAACCAATGGATGCTCTTTCGAAAATAGGAACCGTACTTGCCGGAGACAGGAGCATCTATTGGAAGCTGACCGGCAGGGAAAACCTTGAATATTTTGCAGCACTTTATGGCTGCAGCAGAAGTGAAGCAAAAAATCGTGCCGCGAAGATATTGGATAGGCTTGGACTTAATGAAAAGGCAGACGAATTAGTTGAGAAATATTCGACAGGCATGAAGCAAAAGATCGCTCTTGGTAAAGCTTTGATACCAAATGCTCCTGTGGTTTTGTTGGATGAGCCGACCCTTGGACTTGATCCTCAGTCGGCTCTTAATTTAAGGCAAATAATACTGGATATCAAAAACGAAGGCAGGACAGTTCTTTTGACAACCCACTATATGGAGGAGGCCGACTTTCTCTGCGACAGGATAGCCATAGTGGACGGCGGGAAGATAATTGCTCTTGATACGCCTTCAAATTTAAAAAAGAGCATAAACGATATAAAGCTTATAAACATTGAAGTGGATAACGCCCCCTATGATATGCTCAATGAGATAAAAGGCCTGAGCAGCATCCAGAAAGTTATAAGCCGATATGATGAGGAGAAGAGAGATTATATTTTAAGCATACATCATACCGACAGCAATGAGCTCATGCAGAAGATAATCGACTGTATTTCCGTGAGCGGATGCAGGATACTTAACATAAATGTAAAGGAACCATCCCTTGAGGATGTATTCATACATCTTACGGGAAAGAGCCTTAAAGAGAAGGTGGAAAATGATGAGACGGCTTAGGGTCATTATGGCGGTTGCAAAAAAGGGATTGGC
>CALCDS010000298.1 GCA_937900065.1 uncultured Clostridiaceae bacterium
GTGAACGGGCGAACAAGGATGATCAAAAATCAACATCTTTATTAAACAGAGCCAATGTAAATATGCCAAGGCCATTAAACATCCATAATATATATTCTACTACAGCGGTTCGTATAAGTAAAAGATGGTGTTCTGTAAAAACTGAACAATCCATATTTATTCAGTAAGACCACACATAAGGGGTTTATTTACGGATATTCGTTATTTTAACTATGGATTTAAGGTTAAAAATGGGTATAATATAGATATCGCTTATCAAATTGTCATTGCAAAATAGAATTTCTTGAATTAGGATATCGTATAAGCTAAAATAATTATAGCTGCTGCAACAATAACGATATGAGGTATTTCTGTCATAATATATAATCTTGAATGGTATGGCGAATATCCCAACAATAAAAAGGAGGTTAATCTATGACATGTAAGCTGATAACCGGCCTGGGCGCAATAAATTATTCGGAAGAAGTGCTTGCTAACATTGCCGGGGTTTCTACCATGGAATGTTACGGAGTTGTAGGCATGGCATCTAAAAGAGCTACTGACGGTTTAGTTGAGCTCCTGAAGCGGGAAAATCTCAGCAAGGGAGTAAAAGTATCTTCTGAAAATGATGAGCTTACCGTAGAACTCTTTATCATAGTGGAATATGGTACAAAGATTTCTGTTATAGCAAATAATATTATACAAAAAGTAAAGTATACACTCGAAAAGCTTACAGGTTTGAATGTAGAAAAAGTGATTGTCAATGTACAGGGCGTCAGAGTGTAGCTCACAGGGGGGAGGTACTTGATTTTGGAATTATTGAGCATTGATGGGCAGTTGCTCTACAGAATGTTGATTTCAGGTGCTAATTGCCTTGAAAATAATAAAGCAATCGTCAATTCTCTGAATGTTTTTCCGGTTCCTGACGGAGATACAGGCACAAATATGTCCATGACAATGGCTTCGGCGATTAAAGAAATGCAAAAGCTTAAAGAGCGATCAGTGGAAGCGATTGCTGAAGCAGCTGCGAATGGCTCGCTCATGGGTGCGAGAGGAAATTCAGGAGTTATATTGTCCCAGCTTATAAGAGGATTTGCAAAGGGTGTTAAAGGTAAAAAGGCATTGGACTGTAAAGATCTTTCTTCTGCATTGAAGGAAGGGGCTAATACAGCATATAAAGCCGTGATGAAGCCGACAGAAGGCACTATTCTGACGGTTGCAAGAGAGGCGGCCGACAAGTCGCTAAAGCTCTCCAAAAGCATTGATGATATAAGCGTACTTGAGGATCAGGTGATAAAATATGCGGAGTCTGTTCTAGATAAGACCCCTGATATGTTGCCTGTGCTAAAAAAAGCAGGAGTTGTAGATTCAGGCGGAAAAGGGCTTATATTTATATATAAGGGGATGCTGGATGCTCTCCTTGGCAAAGATGCGGTTTCAAATCTCGGCGTTCAAAAAGAAGCTCAAGGTCCGGTCCAAGGAAAATTTTCGGAAGAGGAAATAAAATACGGTTACTGTACGGAATTCATAATAAAAAATACGGATGCTGATCCAATAGCTTTCAGAAAAAAGATTTCAGAATTTGGCGACTCTATTCTAGTAGTCGGCGGGGAAGGCATAATTAAAGTTCATATCCATACAAACAACCCCGGCAGGATACTGTCATATGCATTGGAGCTTGGAGAGCTGACAAAGATCAAGGTAGACAATATGAAGGAGCAGCACAGAAGCTTGATAGGTTTCTCCGATGATAAAAATGATGACGGTGCAAAGCCCAAATCAGCTGATGAAAAAGGAAATGATATCTCTAAAAAAGCCGGAGTGATAGCAGTCGCATCAGGTGAGGGGATAAGAAACATATTTTTGGATCTTGGAGCTGACAAAGTCATTGAAGGCGGCCAGACCATGAACCCAAGCACCGAAGATATACTGAATGCTATAAATGATGTCAATGCAAGGGATATATATATACTTCCAAACAACGGCAACATAATAATGGCTGCAAAACAGGCGGCTGCTATATCTGATAAGAATATAGTGGTAATACCTTCAAAAAGCATACCGCAGGGTATTGCGGCATTGACTGTTTTTAATCCTGAAAACGAAAGCAGTGAAAATCTCGATATAATGACTTCTACCATGAAATATGTAAAGACCGGACAAGTGACTTATGCTGTCAGGGATACCAATTTTGATGATAAGAAAATAAAAGAGGGCGACATATTAGGGCTTGTAAATGGCAAAATAAACAATACAGGCAAAGATGTAATCAATGTAACCAGAGCCTTGATAGAAAGCATGGTATCGGAAGATGACGAGCTTATAACGGTTTTATACGGTGATGGGGTAAAAGCCGATGAAGCCGACAAGCTTTCTAAAGAGTTGAAGTCAAAATATACTGACTGTGAAGTACAGCTATATGACGGCGGGCAGAAGTTATACTATTTTATAATATCGGTCGAATGACATGGTATATAGATGAAAACATCCGCATTGCAAATGCAGTGCGGATGTTTTCATCTATAAGCTGATCTTTGATGCTGACCATCCATACAAAATAACGATGTTTTACTTTTGTTTATCTTCTGCTGCATTGATTATCCTTATTATGCTCTGCCTTAAAGTTTCTATTGCAAGTCCCAGGGAGATGAGTGAGCTCAGTATTTGTGGAGCCTCGGACTGCAACTGCCTGATCACTTCCGAAAAAGAATCCTGGCCCAAGATTCCCGCCTGCAAAGGCCCAAGCTGCGGCATAACTCCGGGCTGCGCAAACATTCCAGGCTGCATGATGCCCTCCTGACCCGTCATTTCGGGCTGCGTTGGCGCAGTGGACGGAAATTTGCCTGAGTTGCCTTTGCCAAATTGATTTTGAACTTGAGCATTGCCTTGGGATGTACCTGAACCTTGGCCTCTTGCATCTTCGGACTGTGTAATATCCTCGGATTCTTTATCCTCTTCTCTATTGATGTCTTCTAATTTTTCATCTTCCTCATCGACGACTTCAGACCTGTATTCATCAGGATAGCCCGGATACATGCATGGCAAAACATAATTTCCGCAAGCTAACTGGTTGAATGGATATATGCCTTGGCATGGAAACTGGTATGGATACATTAAAAACCTCCATAAAAATTAAATCACAGTATATGTTATGAATAATTAATCAACAATGTGTCAGTGCTGTTCAATATTAAATAGAGCGTGCCTGAAATCATATTTTAAGCCGGATTACAGCTTCAGGTTTAAAAAAACATATGTTTGTTATAGAATATATGTGAACATGCGTTTGTATATGGAGGTTTA
>CALCDS010000299.1 GCA_937900065.1 uncultured Clostridiaceae bacterium
TTTTCATGATTTCAACCAGCGTATATTCGGGAAACCTTTTAGCCAGCCTTGATATCACATAATAATTCAGGACCGAAACCAGTCCTGCAAGTATGATCACCACCCATCCGTCCTGGTCTGCGGCTTCGGCCGCTTGCCGTGGAAGTGAGAACACCCCGACCCCAATGACCGTCAATACAATAAAAATCCACAGCTGGGTGCCAGATATTTTATCGTTATCAATCATTATTTATCCCCTTCCTTGCCGCTGTCGTTGGTGTCATATTTTATATTGAGACTCATACGTTTCATTCTTTTTTTATTCTTTACCCTCAAAAATTCAGGTCTGTATATAAATGTTTCTATAGGATATCTCACAACCGAATCTTTAAAATCCTTTGAAGACATCGACGCAAGAGGTGCAAGATATGGTACTCCAAAGCTTTTTAGATTTACAAGATGTATCAGCACGACAATAAGTCCTATCATGACTCCATATAAACCGAGCACCGCAGCAAATATCATGAGCAGAAACCTTATGATTCTAAATCCTGTGTTCAATCCAAAATTTGGAATGGTAAAGGATGAAATTGCGGTTATAGATACGATTATCACCATTATCGGGCTTACGACTTTCGCAGATACCGCAGCCTGGCCTATTATGATGCCGCCTACTATGCCTATTGTCCCACCGATGGGATCCGGGAGCCTGACACCTGCCTCCCTTAAAAGCTCAAGCGACAATTCCATTATAGCTGCCTCTATAAAGGCAGGGAAAGGAACTCCCTCCCTCGAACCTGCAATTGAAAGTGCAAACCTGTACGGTATTATATCAGGATTATATGATGTTATAGCAATATATAAAGCCGGAAGCAATAAGGAAAGAATCGCCGCAGTTATCCTTGTTATCCTGACAAAGCTTGCCACCACCCATCTCTGATAATAATCCTCTGAAGAGTGGAGCATTGAAAGTAAAATTCCAGGCACAATCAGCACAAATGGGGAGTTGTCGACTATTATGACTATCCTCCCTTCGAGTATAGCCCCGGCTGCCGCGTCAGGCCTCTCTGTGGACTGTATTTGCGGAAACGGTGAAAATATGTTATCTTCAATTATCTGTTCGATATATCCGCTCTCAATTATGCTGTCAATGTCTATACCTTCCAATCTGTCATATACCTTTTGCAGTATGCCCTTGTTGACTATATCCTCTATGTACATGACCGCTATATCGGTTTTTGAACGCAGTCCTATTTGCTCCTGCTTTACCTTCAGCCTTGGGTCCCTTATCCTTCTCCTTATTAAAGCCGTATTAAATCTTAACGTCTCGACGAATCCATCTGAAGGTCCTCTTATAACGCCTTCTGATTTAGGTTCCTGAGGTCCTCTGGCCGGCCAGGCCTTTGTACCAAGAACGATTGCTTTATCGCATCCGTCTATGAAAATAGCTGTGTCTGCCGACAATATGCTAACTATCACCTTATTCAAATCATCTTCCTCTTTCAATTCGGTGACGGCCAATGTCCCCTTTTCAGTCAATTCAAATAGATGTGATCTAATGTCCCCTACGTTCGGCTTTACCTTTCTGGCATCGAGCATCAATGATTCGAGCACGAAGTTGTCTATCAGCATCTTATCGCTCAATCCATCCACACATACGAGCAAATATCTGATATTCTGTTCCTCCCCAACCCTGAAATCCTTATATATAACATCATCGCAATCCTTTAATATCTCTTTTAAAACCTTTAGAGTCTTTTCTATATCCTTGGGTATTTCTCTCTTTTCCACTTCACCATCATATGGGGATTCATCAACGTCGCTGAATTTTTTCTTTAGTAAATCAAATATTCGCATACATTTACCTCCACTATATAAATCCACTCTCTGCATAATCCATTCAAAAATTCACATATAATGAAACAGCTTTTTTATCGGGCTACATAAAGATGCTTGCAATAATTCCGACCAATGCCAGGACGGCATAAACAATCCCGCCCCAAAAAGAAAAACGAGCTTCCTTGTTCAATTTCACCTGTTTAAGCGTTCTGGCATCGTTGAAAATCATGATATATGAAGATACGAGCATTAAAAATATCATATATATCGACATCTGGTTTTTTATATAAGTCAATACACGGCTCAAACTAACACCTCACATCCACACCCATAGGTATAA
>CALCDS010000300.1 GCA_937900065.1 uncultured Clostridiaceae bacterium
GCTAAAGGCGCAGCGGGTTTATCGTCTGCAATATCATGCTTTTATAGTTTCTCTGGATTCTTCTATTTTTATTTCATTTTGATATCTCTCGGCCATCTTGACAAACGGTATATAGATTATAGTACCTATCACCAAGTTTAATATTACAAGCAAAGCTCCCATTACTGAACCGGTCGTTATGAATCCTCCTATCACAGGGGGTATTGTCCATGTTGCAAGAGCTATGGTCTTTGGCACGATTCCTATCTTGAATATTATATAATCTATTATTGTAAGCACCATCGGGGTCAATATGAACGGTATCCCGAATATAGGGTTCAATACTATTGGAAGTCCGAATAGTACGGGCTCGTTTATGTTGAAAAGCGCTGGCGCGATTCCCAAATTTGCTATGCTCCTCATCTGTTTATCCTTAGTTGCAAGATAGATTGCTATGAGCAGGCATATCGATGTTCCTGATCCTCCAAGGAAAATAAAATTATCAAAGAAAGGCGTCGTAACTATATGAGGTATTGCAGCTGATGATTTAAATGCCTCGATATTTGCATTTATCGTGGCTGTATAAAATACGGTTGAAATAGGTAGTATTATATTTGCTCCATGAAGTCCGAAAAACCATAAAATATGGATTAAGAATACGACAAGCAGTGCTGAACCCAGGCTGTCGGCAAGCCCTGTGAGCGGTGCCTGTATTGTTGCAAATATCCATTGATGTGGGTCCGGGACTTTAAGAATCCAGGTCAATATACATTTAAACAAACCAAATGCCGCAAGAACTATCATAGATGGAAATAACGCTGCAAACGATCTTGAAACCGCCGGTGGAACACCCTGTGGCATTTTGATCAAAAGTTTTGGATTGCCCAGAAGTCTGACAAACAGCTCGGTTGCTATCAAGGCAACAAATATGGATACAAACAAGCCTTGTGCGCCAAGGAATGCATATGGTATTGCCCAATCCTTTGCTGATCCTGCATAGAGCATCATCAATGATGCAAATGAAACTACTGCTGCGGCAATTCCGTTTGAATTGTAGGACCTTGCAAGATTATAGCTTATTGTGAATATGATGAGCAGCGACATAACGGCAAATGTACCATTCCACACGTTGCCTCCAAAGCTGGTCCACTGTTCGCCGAAAATACCTTTCATGAGGTTCTGGTATGGTTTAAAAGGCAGATTGTTTATCAATACTGCCATCGCTCCGGCGATTATGAGCGGCGTAATGGTTACAAAACCATCACGGATCGCAGCCAAGTGCCTTTGTGACCCTATTTTGGCTGCTACGGGAACGAAATACTTCTCCATGAATTCCATTACCTTTTTCATTTTTTCCCCTCCACTAAAAATATTTTATTATTACATTCGGCTTTGATACAGCCTAATAATCAAACCATTATAGCTGCAGTCTCGTTTTTTAAAGTCTTTATCTGCCTTTGACCATCGATAAAGCATGGCTCAATACCTTTTCCCCGTTCATGGTACCGTAATCTATGCTGTTTATCACCTCTATGGGTATATGCCTCCTGTCGGCCTCCACTTTTAATTTATTTAAAAGAAATCTAACCTGGGGTCCTAAGAGCAAAACATCGGTGCTATCCCAGTAATCCTTCATCTCGACTTCAGCGACCGCGTTTATCTTGGCATCCACGCCCGACTTTTGTGCAGCCGCATTCATCTTGGTTACAAGAAGACTTGTCGACATACCTGCCGAACAAACCAATGTGATCCTTAACATTTGATCCTCTCCTTTTATTGATTAGCAGTATATTGATTATTTCTCATCAACGATTATTAAAGCAAATATCATGCCAAAACACATCAAGCAATATGTTGAATCCATGGAGCTTAAAAGCAGTTCAAATATTACTGAATTTTTATATTTTTCAAACACTTATGTTCAAAATAATAATAGTGTTTCGATGTATAAATTTAGTGTTTTAACAAAATATTGCATCTGCCAACTCTAAAAGTCAGAATCAAGCCGATGTATAAGATGTATAAATTTATAATATGAAACACTATTCGCGTTGGTGTTTTAATCCCCTTTTGCATTTTGCTTATCGATTTCACGATTTTCCCTGTACATCCTCTCATATATATCAACAATTTCCTTTGACATATCCTTCACAGTTATTGCATTCATCAAATGATCCTGTGCATGAACCATAAGCAAACTGACTTCGCTCTTAACTCCGGCGGCTTCATTTTGTATAAGCTCGGTTTGTATTTTATGGGCATTTGCAAGTTCATCCTCAACCTTTGACAGCGAATCCCTTGCACCTGCAAAATCACCCTTTTTAGCTTTTGCCACAGCTTCCATAGCCAGACTTCTTGCATTCCCGCCGTTTACAATTATCTGACATACGATCTCTTCGTAATCCATATTCAACACCCTTTCGTATACAATGTCAAAAAACCAATTGAATTCATATTTAGGCATCCATTCATTTATATTGCAATTACCATGCCAAAACACTTTACAGTTGGCTCTGTCTAACGAATATGTTAATTTTGAGCAATCCAGCTCGCCTATTCGCACTTTAACATAATATAAAGTTTTTTTATCAAACTTGGGGCATCATTTTAATCTATGCTATGCTGAACATATGCTTGGAGTTGAAAAAGTCCATTATATAGCAGATCTCGTCATCGGTTATATCTATTGAATACTTCAAAGCAATGGGTGCCATAATATCCTTGACGATTTTATATAGATATCTTTCTTTTGATATATAATTTTCCTTATCAGGGTATTCCACAATCGTTTCCCTGGCAATCAACCTATCTATCATGCAGCTGATATGAAGTGCTATTCCTATGATAGTATCGGTATCTATTTTGAGTTTGAGCTTTTCTTCCATTTTTGATATGCATTTTTTGATATCATCGAACACCATCTGGCTGTCCACATTTTTGAGAAGATTTTTAAGCGTTTCTCCCATTTTGATATATGTGTTTTCAACATCTATGGTGTTTTGTATTTGCCTTATCGCCGTAAGGTTAAGAACTTCATCAAGTTTAAACTGCAATATACTGCAGTCTATTTTAAACGGGCTTATTATACAGAGTATTCCCCTATCACCTTTAATCCTGTTTAGCCTTGATATGATGTCATCTTTTTTAGAAAGCTGCATAGGCATTATCTCAAAAAATCTTTCGTCAAACTTCAAATGGCTTCTTAAAAAGTTCTTGACGGCAACAGCGCTTCCCTCACCTGTCGTACACATTGTCACTATCGCATATTTTGAAGATACATTCATCTCAGGGTCAGTATCTTTGCTTTCAAAAGCATTTATTTCAGATAC
>CALCDS010000301.1 GCA_937900065.1 uncultured Clostridiaceae bacterium
ATAAAATAATCATTCCTTTCATATTCATTCAAACAGTGCCATTATTTCCTCACGGCTCATCTTGGATATGAATGTTTCTCCCGGCTTAAGCAGGGAACCTATAAGTTCCTTCTTCTTCTCCTGAAGCTTGTATATCTTATCCTCTATAGTACCCTTTGTGATGAGCTTCATAACCTGGACCCTGTTTTCCTGCCCGATTCTGTATGCACGGTCAGTGGCCTGATCTTCTACAGCAGGATTCCACCATGGATCAAAATGTATGACCGTATCTGCTCCTGTAAGGTTAAGACCTGTCCCACCCGCTTTTAGCGAAATTAGAAATACACTCTTTTCGCCTTCATTGAATCTGTTTACAATAGCAGCCCTATCTGGCGTTTTAACGGCGCCGTCCAGATAAAAACTCGATATATCCTTATCTTTAAGCATACCTCGTATAAGCTTCAACGCCCCGGTAAATTGTGAAAATATCAGAGCTCTGTGACCTCCATCGATGAGTTCATCTATTATTTCAAGCAGCAAATCTAGTTTGCCGCTGCCTCCGGTGTAATTTTCAAGAAATAAGGACGGATGGCAGCATATCTGCCTCAACCTTGTAAGAGCGGACAATATCTGAATCCTGCTTCTTTCAAATCCCTTCTCTTGTACTTCATCCTGTATCCTTCCTTTTATATGCTGCAGATATGCGAGGTACACTTTTTTCTGCTCATCTGTAAGTTTACAAGTCATTACGCTCTCAATTTTAGGAGGCAGCTCTTTTAAAACATCCTTTTTGATTCGCCTCAGTATGAAAGGTTTTACTAAAAGCCTGAGCTCTTCCATTGCACTCTTATCCTTATTGTTCATTATAGGCTTCTCCAACCTCTCCACAAATTTGAAATGCGGCATAAGATATCCCGGCATTACAAAATCAAATATCGACCACAATTCCGTAAGATTATTTTCAATAGGAGTTCCCGTAAGTGCAAAATATGATTTTGCTTTTATTTTTTTTGCAGATCTCGCATTTTGTGAATCAGGATTTTTTATATGCTGGGCCTCATCAAGTATGCAGTATTCAAAATCAATATCCCTATACCAGTCTATATCGCGGCGAAGCAGTGGATACGAAGTGACAACCAAATCAACATTTTTAATATCTTTAAACCGTTCCTTTCTTTCTGGCTTGCTCCCTGTTATTAAAACAGTGCTGATGCATGGAGCAAACTTTTTTATCTCACTCTCCCAGTTAAATATCAGTGAGGTCGGGCACACCACAAGAGACGGAAGATGATTTTTATACTTTTCAGAGAGCAATAATGCTATGGATTGCAGCGTTTTCCCAAGGCCCATATCATCGGCCAATATGCCTCCAAAACCATAGTGCGACAGGGTCTTCAGCCATTTAAACCCTCTTTTTTGATACCCTCTCATCACATTGTCCAGCTTTTCAGGGACAGCGTAATCAATATATTTATATTCTTTTATGTCTGCCGTCATTTTTTTAAAACGTTCATTTTTCTCAAACTCTGGCACTATGTTTTTCAAATTTTCATCTAAATATATTGATTTGTATTTAGATACCTTGATATTATCCTCATTTAAATCCTTATCATTGATTCCCAGGTGTTCCAGCATCTGTGATATGGTTTGAAGCCTGGAATCATCCAAAGGAAGATATGAGCCGTCATTTAATCGGAAGTATTTTTTCTTGCGTTTCAATGATGAAAATATATCCGGAAGCTCGCTTTTGTCAATACCGTCTATTGAAAAATTGAATTCAAGAAAGTCCATGCCGGTATTCAGCTTTACACTGCTTCTGCAATGTGATGAATCATATATCCTCATCTCTTTGAATGCTTCCGAATAGTATACTTCATAATCCTTTTGAATCATTGGAAGATAATGAGTTACAAATGTATATATCTTTTCGTCATCGTCCAAGTATACCTGCCCCTTGTTGAGCTTGAACCCGGATTGCTCTATTATATGCAAAAGTTTTCTCTCGGCTTCTATGTCGCGTATGACTATTTTATCCTTTGCTTTCATGCCGGGATTAAAAGGATCCATTATATAATCACCATATATAAAGTTTATCAATACTGTTATCTTTAAACCGTCCTTATCCAGATAAACTTTAGCATTCAAAGGCTTTTGATATAGCATGAGCTTTACATCCTCGTCGATTGTCAGTTTTCCTGCGCTTTTAATATTGGGAATGACTATGGATGCGAACTTTCCCCAATCCTTTTCAGGAAACCTGAACTTGTTATCACCTGAGTCCAAGGCCATATTATAAAATGGAGCCAGATTTTCCCTTTGGCTTTTAGACACGGAATATATATTGCCCTCATAAAATACATACTTGCCGTCCTCGGTTAAAATCCTTATATCAGGCGGCATATCTAAATTCAGCATCAGGTTTGAATCATATTTTTTAAGTTTGAATTCGATCGGAATATCCTTTTTCAACAGCCTTACATTTTTGTACTGCATGCCCTTAATAATAAAATTAAATGTGCTACCGTCAAGCAGGTTAATCAAACGGCCAAATGACGCGGCAGACAGGTATAGATATTTTCCTTTAAACATTGTCATAGCATTATTATGCATATAGTCGGTATAGATATTGGACATCCTGTCTATCTCATACATCTCTTTTATAAAATCTATAATCGGCATATCGGCATCCTTTATGCAGCAGGACTTAGGATCAAATGTAAAGCATTTCCCAAATTCGATTGCATTTTTAGATTTCAGCTGTTCAATAAAATTTTTTATATTCTTGATCACATACAATTTTTTTTGGCCGATTCTAAGGCTCACAGCAGGTTGAGCTTTCCTGCCAAACATGCCTGTAAAAAGCATTTCAAGATTTATTTCGATTTCCACAGGCTGTTTTATATATGGCGAGATCTTATTTTCAAAAAAATTTATGATATTTCCTGATATCCTGGCATCGTTCATATTTAAAATAGTCTGCTTTTCATTTCTTAAATAGGTAAGCAGAGCGACAATATGCTTGCAATAACCGGGATAAGTATCGTATGCCCTGCATTCACAGCTCGCATGGCCTATCCTTCCATCTTTTAATACTTCCACTTCCACGTTATAATCGTATGTTCCCATTACCCAGGCTTTTATAAAGTTATCCTCTACCCTTATGTTTTTGACTTTTCCTGAAGCATAGTAAAACAAACCTCTTTCATATACTTCATTGCTGCAACAATTGCGCTTTATGCTTTCTTCAGTTATATCGAACATATGAATACCTCTTATCCAATAATCAAGCTGACTTTTATAACATGCTTTCAGTGCGCATGCCCTTTGACATACAATCAAACCTCAATAACATTATTGACATATAACCAGATACTATAATCAGTCACTTTGAAATCAAACTATATTAAAGCACAATGTTGATTTTTTGCGCAACCACAATAAGCTCTGATTTTATTTCAAATTTACGCTGATATGGTATAAGTTTATATTATCCGCATAGGTTTTTCAACATCACTGTTTAAAGCGGTATGAGCCGCTTTAAAGTTTTATCTGTAAACCTACAGCATACAATAATTTGCTATTTTAATCCGTAATATAATAAAAGTCTCCGATGATTTATCGGAAACTTTTATTATATTACATCCTATTTTTACAGGCTTATTCAAGCCGCTACCTTATGATTGCAAGTGAACCCATAGGGTCCCATGGATTGAGAACAACCGGCTCTTTCTCAAAGGTGCGTCTCAAATCATCTGAAAGATATTTCTTATTTATTACAACCTGATATGTGTATTCGTCAAACCAGGAATCGCTCATTACAAAATAACCTTTGGTGCCCTTTTCTTCTCCCCAACTGTTTTCAACTTTCCAGCGGTTTGGTTTCCCATCTTTCAAATTTACACCCGTCAATACCATCGCATGGGTCAAACAGCTCTCGCAGTAATCTAACCTGTCCCCTTTGCTCATACTAAAATCCGTATTCAATGCTGGACCATAATCAAAAAGCTTGGCATCCATAATCCCGGCATCACTTTGAGACATCTTTCCAACATCGCACCCGAACCATACTGGTTCCTCGTTTCTTAACTGTTTTACTGCAAGATCCTTCAATGTATTTATGTCCACATTCAAATACTTTATTTCTTTTCCGCCCTTTACATTTCCAAGATATGCTACTGTATATGAAGTATTGAAGGCCTTGTCCTTTGTTGGGGCATTTATCACGCTGACATATTCCCTTATATCTGTTCCGACAAAATCGTGATAAAAGCTTATGGGCGTTATATTTTCATATCTGTGAAATTTATTGTCATCATCTCTGTATTCGAAATCAAACTTTTTAGGAGGCTCTCCCAAAAACAAGCACAACATTGCATAAACTTCATTCAATATTTTTTCTTTTTCATTCCTTACGGACTCGATGGCTGCTCCGCTTTCATGGGCTTTCCTCAATCTTAAAGCACCCTGCCTTAATTTCAATGACAGAAGTCTGTTCATGACATTGCTCTGGCTGCTTTGAAATGTTTCGGGCATAATATATTTAGGCACAACGCCATACTTTTCAACCAAGTTGCAAAACATATCCCACTGTCCGCCATCCTGGATAGGATTATCCAATATCCACATAACAATCCGGCTGTCTATTTCTTTATCAAGCGTATCGATTATGCTCTCCAAAAAGTAATTTGATTTTTCAAGCTTATCCCAGAACATCAGGTAGCACTGTGAAAGCTCAAAATCCTTTATGCCGTACTTCTCGATGATCCTTTGCCTTAATACGTTTAATCCGGCGAACATCCAGCATCTGCCGCTTTTCTTTTGGTCCGTCACTTTCCCTGTCTTAATCTCTTCTGAAAAAACGGGCTGGTTCTCAACAAGCTTGTTACTGTTAATTGTGACCTGATCGATCCCATTTTTCTTTATGGCATTCATAAGCACGCTGTTTTGAGAATTGTTATTAAAACTTTCAGACCAGCAATTTACAAATTCATTAGTAATATTTTTATCCATAATACCCATCCCCCTTTTCAATGCCATTATTTTATGCTATTTTAAAAATATAAATTATATCTAAATTCATAAACCTACAATTTTACCTACAATTTTCATTATAGTCATTATATATTTTTATATCAATATGAAAATACAACTCTATTTTATTACTCTATAAGCGGTTTTTAGCTCGAAGTTGAATGAGCCGAATAGTTAAAATGCCGGTCACATTATACATATTATGCTATGAGCACAAATATGTATAATTATACCAATAGCCTTATATCCAGCCTGTACCAAGCGTTTTGAGAGATTGTTTCACGTGAAACATTTTTTGGATAAGGCTTATGTAATGTATACTTAAAATATATAAATAGCCGATGGAATTGATAAAATATGTTGATGTTGAGCAATCCAAGTGAGCGATGTGAACACGTTTGCTAAGTTCTTGGCGAAATTGCCGAAGTGAATCCTAGAACTTTTGCTTGTCTGAGTGAAACGAGTTGCAAAAGTTCTTGATGAACGAGGGAATAAAGCCCTA
>CALCDS010000302.1 GCA_937900065.1 uncultured Clostridiaceae bacterium
CGCAGTGAGTTGCAAAAGTTCTTGATAAGCGAAAGCAATAAGCCCTAGAACTTATAAAGCGCGAAAAGGCGAATGGGATTGCTCAAAATCAGCATCTCTATTTAATGGAACATATATTTCAAACGAGTTGAAGTTATCTTAACAATATACGATATAAGATATGAGAAGTAAAAAATATGTATGTAAAAATGATATAATATATCTGTGCAAAAAAACGGATCAAATAGACAGGGCATTTATTTAGATGAGCTTGATAACCGGCGTGTAGATTAAGCAAGGCATATAGTGATAAATAGAAAGCATACAGGAGTGATAGCGTGATTAGATATGAAGATTTAAAGGAAGCATCCAAAAAGGTTGAAAAGGAGAACTGGATATTCAGAAGTTTTTTAAAGGAACAGGATTCGGAAAAGCTCGATGGAATAGTACATAAATTACATGATGAACTTTTCAAGCATATGGACTGCGTATCCTGCTGCAATTGCTGCAGAAAAGTGAGCCCCGCATTGAACCAGGAAGACATTGACAGGATATCAAAGCATCTTAAAATCAGTGAAGAAGAGTTTAAAAGCAGGTATTTAGAAGTTGATGAAGGTGGAGATTTACTGATTAAGCAAAAGCCATGCAGCTTTCTTTGTAAGGAGGGGTGTTCTATTTACGATATAAGGCCGGATGACTGCAAACATTTCCCATATACTGACAAGCCTGAATTTTGGACAAGACTCATAAATATGGTTGAGCTCTGTTCAGTATGCCCTGTTGTATTTGAAATTTTTGAAAGGTTAAAGGATATTTACGGAGAAGAGTTTGAAAAATACAAGAGCCAATATCCTGACAACTGGATTTAGCAAAGCAAGGAAAATATAATTACGACTGGTGAGTCAACTGGCGGCAGGTTCGCATAAGCTGCCGCCGGATTCGCCATAGCATCTTAAATCAAATGAAATCTATCATACCGGCATCAATATTGAGCCGGTTTTTTATATGCCCAAAAATGATTTACCACAAAGAGTGTGTTGCACCATATCCTTCCTCTTGAGCATGTTCTTAATTTCTTTTTACCATATCACTACGATATTTTCACAATTAGTATATGTTTATTCATTTTAGGATACCTCTTGAAGATGCGGTTGATTTATAGCGTCATATATAGGCGGTCAAAGCCCTGCATAAAAATCGCAGTATTTGCAAAAATATTATTGGTGAGTAAGAATTGAAACAAAATAGAATCTATCCTAAAAGAATCAAGATTAAGTCAAAGAATAAAAATCAAGAACCGTTTGAAGAAAAGAAAATATCCGATACGACCCAAAAAGCGCAGGAAAAATGTATATTTTCAACCGTTGAAGAGAATTTATACTATATAGATAATTTATTTGGAAAAGGTATCGGCCTTATTGACAACAGCTATGAAGCTTTAGGGGGAAGAGTAAAGATCGGTATTGCTTACATTGAAAGCATGATCGATAAGGAGCTGATAAGCCGAAATGTTCTCATGCCCTTGCTTCAATATGATGCTGATTTGGATGGCAATGTAGACGACATATTAAATTTGATCCAAAGCCGTCTTATTTCCGCAACCGACATATATAATGCATACACCATGGACCAGGCTGTAGTCAGTATTTTAAATGGGGATACGGCACTTTTTGTTGAAGGCATTGATATTGCAATTATTATTGGAAGCCGAAAGGTTGAGAAACGTTCGGTAGAAAAACCTGAAAATGAGTC
>CALCDS010000303.1 GCA_937900065.1 uncultured Clostridiaceae bacterium
AACCATGCAAAGAGGGAAGAAGTGAAACACAGGCTGCCTCATGGGATGTAATGCCCCTGCTGTGCGCCGCCAATCTGCGAAACGCGGAAATGGCGGCGCAGGATAAGTTGGTTATTCCGTTTGGCAACGTCTGTCCTACTTATGATCATTTTTCGATAGTAAATATGTCCTCGATTGGAACGCCGAAAACTTTGGCTATATTCCACGCAAGCACTAAAGAAGGATTGTATTTCCCTTTCTCCAAATTGCCTATGGTTTCTCGGCGTACACCCACTTTCTCTGCTAATTCTTCTTGCTTCATATCGTACTTGGCGCGGTATTCCTTTATCCTATTTTTAATCGCAGGCATTTTTACTCTCTTTCCACTCCAAAGTCGTAAGAGCTATTGAGAATAGTAAAGCAGCTATTACAAAACTAGCAGCAAAAGCATTTGTCACAGCTTTAGGGCCTTCAAAAAGGTAATGGCTAATAAACATGGCTGGAACTAATGACACCATTTCCGCCATGAATGACCATGTGGCAGATTTTTGAATATTTAATTGAAATGCTTCATCTGGGATAACCTTAAAGTACCGAACATAATAGATAAATCCAAGGAAACCATAAAAGCCATTATTATCGGTTGTCAATCCTAACACGGATAACACCGATAATAATGATAAAAATCCCAAATAGTTAATTCGTTTTGATTTCATATTTTACGCTCTCCTTTAGGTGGTATATTTCGCTCTTTATGTGATAAATATACCACAATGATTTCAAAAATCAATAGGGTATAGCTAATTTTAACTCTGATAATTTGATTCAGCATCTGAACATCTTATCCTATACATTACCTGCTTATTGACTGTCTTTTGCGCAGTCTTAGTATCAAAATTCTTGCTTCCTTATGGATCTTTCCCATTCCGGTAATGGATAAAATAAATAGTTATCAGATCATTGACGCCTGTGTAATTACTGTATATAATATGTATATACAGTAATTACTATATATCAGGTATCTGAAAAGTAAGGAGACACGCGTGCGATGGATATCATTATTTCTAATTCCTCTGAAGAACCGATTTATGAACAGCTCGTAAAACAGATTAAGAATCTTATAATGAGCGGAGAACTTTCTGAGGGTCAGATACTGCCGTCCATACGAAACTTGTCAAGGGGACTTCAAATAAGCGCGATAACGACAAAGAGGGCTTATGATGAACTTGAAAGAGAAGGTTATATTATTACAAGGCAAGGCAAGGGCACATATATTTCGGCTCAAAATAAGGAGATCATGGAGGAAATGAGGCTGAGAATCGTAGAGGGAAAACTTTACGAAGCAGTTGATGCAGGAAAGTCCATTGGCCTGAATTTAGAGCAAATGCAAAAAATGCTAAAACTCTTGTATGAATAAAATCAATACAGTTGAAGCAGCAAGGAGGTATTAAGGTGGAACCCATACTGGAGGTTAAAAATCTAAGAAAAAATTATAAGGATTTCGGTCTGAGAGATATAAGTTTTAAGCTCGACAGAGGTTATATATAATGGGATTTATAGGACCGAATGGAGCAGGCAAAACCACTACAATAAAGCTCATCATGAATCTTTTAAAAAAAGATGGCGGGAAGATAAATGTATTTGGAAAAGACAATGTGAAATATGAAAAGGAAATAAAAAACAATATAGGGTTTGTATATGACGAAAACCATTTTTATAGTGAACTGAGTATAAATGAGATGAAGAATATCATCGCACCATATTATAAAAAATGGGATGATGATGCATTCAATAAATACATCAAGGAGTTTGATCTTCCTTCTAAAAGAAAAATAGCGAAGTTGTCCAAGGGAATGAAGATGAAATTTTCCCTCGCAATAGCGCTTTCACACGATGCCGACTTTATTATTATGGATGAGCCTACATCAGGTCTCGATCCTGTGATAAGAAGCGAAATCCTGGATATATTATCCTATATATTACAGGATGAAAACAAAGGAATACTCTTCTCGACGCACATAACATCGGACCTGGATAAAATCGCCGATTATGTAACTTTGATAAACAATGGGGAAATCATATTTTCTTTCAGTCAAATTATATAGAAGCCGTGAGTTTTAACATAAGGGA
>CALCDS010000304.1 GCA_937900065.1 uncultured Clostridiaceae bacterium
TATGTTTATAGATTTGGGAAAATATAATCATTGATATATCAGACTGGCCGGTGGTTGAATGGATATATATAGCAAATTGGGAAGGGAAAAAAGAAGAAACTGGTGGAAAGTGCTTGTTCCACTCATAATTTACAGCCTGGTAGGGTATTTTTTGTACCTGCTCATTGTCGGAAACTTTTTCGTAAAATGGGAAGCCGTCTTTGCCGTGGTATGCTATGCTGTAATATTGCTGCTGCTTATTGTAGCCGATGCCGGGATATTTAAATGGATGCATTATGATATATATTTCAAAGACGGCAAGATTAACATAAGGGATGGCTTTTGGATAAGAAAGCTCTCCATACCTGCCGACAGGATATATTATATAAGCAGCCGAAATATGGGAAACTCGGACTATGACAGCTTGATAATAACGGATAAGAAGATGCACCACAAAAAGGTAAAGAAACTTTCAGCCATTGATTTTAAGGATCAAAAAGAGCATCTCGATGCCATAGCGGATTTAAAATATTTATATCCTGAAAAAACATTCTATTATTACAGGGTGTATCATCATGGATATAAATTTTGCTATTTTTTTTATATGTTATATAAGAGCTGTGAAAAGTGCAGATTTTCCGATACGAGCATGGAGCTTGTTAAAAGTTTTTTTGAACAAATATAATGCTCCAATGTTAAAAAGGTTAAATCATTAAAAAATATAATACATAGCAAAGAGGGGCTGCCTTTACAAATGAGTTTGGGCAGCCCCTCTAGCATTAATAAGGGGACTTAAAAGTTAGTCTGCTCAATATTTAACTTTTAATACATAAAATCGTTAAATATTTTAGGATATGTTAAATTATAGCGTGGCGATAGATATCAACTACTTGTGGCGGTGGACATCGTATCATTTTCAGGCGGTAAGGTATCTTTTGCATAGCTTTGGCTTGAGGGTAAGAGAATTCTACATACGAAAATTTTCTACTGATGCGTTATAATGTTGATTTTTGAGCAATCCAAGAGAGCTATGTGAGCGCTTTTGATAAGTTCTTGGCGAAGTTGCCGAAGTGAATCCTAGAACTTTTGCTTGTCTGAACGCAGTGAGTTTGCAAAAGTTCTTGATAAACGAGGTAATGAGCCTTAGAACTTATAAAGTGCGAACAGACGAGCGGGATGCTCAAAATCAACATTTTTGTTAGACATAGCCTAATGCTAAATATCATCGTCCTGCTGTCCATGTAATAATAAATATATTTCAAAAATAATATTACATAAGACTTAAAGGCTGCGGGAGGATGATGTGTTGAATAATATATTGAATATCACTATAATAGGTACAATGGTGGGAATAATAGGTACAGGTATCGGGGGGCTGATCGCTTTTGTAAACGACAATCCCGATAATAAGTTCATGAGCCTGATTCTTGGAACGGCGGGCGGGCTTATGCTGTCGGTTGTTACATTCGATCTTCTGCCGGAATCATTTGAGCTTGGAGGTATTCCTTTGAGCATAGCCGGGCTGGTTGCAGGCGTTATATCCACTACTCTCATAGATGAATACCTTCCGGATTTTGATTCTATATCAAAGGATAGGGGAAAATATTTTAAAATGGGGCTTTTGATGGCAATAGGGCTTGCCCTTCATAATTTCCCTGAAGGTCTTGCAATAGGCTCCGGATTTGCTGCAGGCAAAAGCCTTGGCATAGGGCTTTCGATAGTCATAGGTCTGCACGATATACCAGAGGGTATGGCTGTGGCCGCACCAATGAGCGTAAGCGGGATAGATAAATTCAAGGTGGTGGGCTATACATTGCTGACAGCAGTACCGACAGGTGTGGGTGCTTTTGTAGGAGCTTTGATCGGCGAGATTTCACCGGCATTTATAACGCTCTGCATGGCGTTTGCGGGAGGAACGATGCTCTACATAGTCTGCGGAGAGCTTATACCTAAAAGCAGAAGCTTATTTGAAAGTTTTCTTTCCACGTTTGGAATAATAGCGGGAATAATTGCAGGTATAATAATAACGAGGCTGTGAATACCCCCACTTGTGGTGGCGGGTATAGCTTCGGTCTTCAGGCGGTGAGACAATCTTTTGCCTCGCTCTAACGCGCAAAGGTAAGAAAATTTTTCTGCTGATGCGTTATAACATCACTTGCTTGATGAATTTTGCAAATTACATTGGAGGTAAATATGGACACAAAAGTATATTATCTTGATAGAAACAATCCTGATTTTGATGTACTAAAATATGCGGGCAGCGTTATAAGAGGAGGCGGCACCGTAGTTTTTCCGACGGAAACGGTATATGGGTTAGGCGCCAATGCGCTCGATGCCAAAGCGTGTAAAAAGATATTTGAAGCCAAGGGAAGGCCGCAGGATAATCCTCTCATAGTACATGTATGTTCCACAAGCATAGATGACTTTGTTGAAAAGATTCCGGACAGGGCTAAAAAGCTTATGGACCGTTTTTGGCCCGGCCCGTTGACGATAATATTTAAAAAATCCAAACTGATTCCCGATGTTATAACAGCAGGCCTTGACACTGTCGGAATCAGGATGCCTTCAAACAATATCGCAAGGGAGCTTGTAAGGCAGTCAGGGGTGCCGATTGCGGCGCCAAGCGCAAATCTATCGGGACGTCCGAGTCCTACAAATGTAAAACATGTTATAGATGACCTCTATGGAAAAGTGGACGTGATTTTAGGGGGAGGAAACTGTGACGTGGGGCTTGAATCAACAGTTGTCGATATGACCGAACGCCCTGCAATACTAAGACCGGGCGGAATAACTTATGAGCAATTGAAAGAATTGATTGATGATATCTATATAGATCCTGCGGTAATGAAAAAGCCCGATAAAAATTTCAGGCCGAAAGCCCCGGGCATGAAATACAGGCATTATGCCCCAAAAGCTAAAATGGTGCTTATCAGGGGAGGACTGGAAGACGTTGTTGGCAAGATAAATGAGCTCTGCAGGGAGAATATGTCCAAAGGATTGAAAGTCGGCATACTTTCAACAGAGCAGACATATGACAAATATCCTTTTGGGACCGTGCTTTCCATGGGAGACAGGAAAAGGCCTGAAACGATCGCAGCAAATATATTTGACAGGCTCAGGCAATTTGATGATTTAGGTGTGGATTTGATACTCTCCGAGGCTGTCGAGGAAAAAAATATAGGGCTTTCCATAATGAACAGGATGAAGAAGGCTGCAGGATACAATATAATAAATATCTGATGGAGGAAGCCATGAAGAATATATTGTTCGTATGTACCGGAAATACCTGCAGAAGCTGTATGGCCGAGGCGATTTTAAAAAGGTTACTGAATGAAAGGAAAATTGACGATGAGTATTCCTCATCATCTGCCGGAATATACGCACTTGAAGGTGAACATGCATCAGCCAATGCAATCCTTGCCATGGAAGAGATGGGCATTGATATAAAGAATCATCGCGCAAGACAGATAAATTTTGATGATATAAATGGCGCATATATAATATTTACTATGACTATGAACCATAAAAAGATAATCATGAGCAAATACCCGATATCGATAGGGGAAGTTTTTTCCTTAAAAGAATATGCTGATGGAACAGAGGATGATATATATGATCCATATGGAGGAGATATCGACACATATAGGAAATGCGCTTTGGAACTTGAAACATATGTGACAAAAGTTATGGATAAGCTTATAGAACATGATAAGGGAGCTGCTAAGTGATATGCAGCTTTTTTTATTTGGGAGCGCAGAAACATAGACAAACTCTTTTGATATTTGCTGAAAATATTTAAATAGGCAGTTTGTATTATTTGGTTTACGCAACCGTAATTTTAATTTGCGTATATTAAGTATATAATATAAAATGGTATGGGAATATATGAGGTAATCACTATTGTAACAAAGGGATGAGATTATGAAAATAGCTGTTGGATCTGATCATGGCGGATTTCATTTAAAGCAGGTAGTAATGAAGCATTTAGATGAGTTGGGATTGGAATACAAGGATTTTGGATGTGAAAGTTGTGCCTCGGTAGATTATCCCGACTATGCGCTCGCTGTTGCTGAAGCGATCGTATCAGGAGAATTTGACAGAGGCATAATCATATGCGGAACCGGTATAGGAATATCGATATCAGCCAACAAGGTTCCGGGAATAAGAGCCGCATTGTGCTCGGACACATATTCAGCGAAAATGAGCAGGCAGCATAATGATGCAAATGTGCTGGCATTCGGGGAAAGAGTGATAGGCCCCGGCCTTGCACTTGACATCGTGGATATGTTTCTTAAAGAGAAATTTTTAGGAGGCAGGCATGCGGTAAGGGTCAACAAAATAAAAATGATAGAGCAAAAATACAGCAAATAATTCTAAAAGCAAAACTGAATAGCAAAAACGATCCATGAGATCCGTTAACTCTGCAGTATATCGATTTACATTGAAAGTCCTATTCGTTTAGAAATGTTGATTTTTTGAGCAATCCAAGTGA
>CALCDS010000305.1 GCA_937900065.1 uncultured Clostridiaceae bacterium
ATCTCTTTAACGACCTTCCCGCTTTCAATCGCTTCCGTTACCTTGCCGAGTTTTTCTTCATATATCGCATTTGCCGATTTCTGCGAATCAATTCCTTTAAATTTAATATCAGCCGCTCTTTTCATGATCTCAACAGATAAAGAATCCCCTTCCTCTGATTTTTGAGAAAGCGTACCCGCTGCAGCTGCTATCCCCTGGCTGATATCGTTTGTTTCTCCTATCGAAGTGCTTAGCTCATCAACCATTTGTGATATTTGTCCTGTTGATTCACTGATGCTCTCCATTTGCGATGTGAATTCCTGAGTAGTCGCAGATAATTCTTCACTTGAATAATTCAATTTATCGGCATAAGCCGTTATCTTTGATACCATACTTTTTAGATTCTCACCAGCTGTATTGAGCGATTTTGCAAGCATTCCCATTTCATCCGTTGATTCAATATCCATACTTTCGGTAAGGTCTCCTTTCGCCAACGCTTCGGCGAATCTCACAGCCTTCTTGATTTTCGTTGTTACGTACCGTGAAATGGATAAAGATAGCAATATGGATATAAATAATCCTGCTATGATCACTATCCCCATTACAATTACCGAAGATGCAAATATTGATCTATTATTTTGATTTACTTTATCTATCATGGTTTTATTCAGAGCAATCATCTCATCTAGTGAAGCAAACAATCCTTTTCTGTCCGAGTCGGCCTTATTATACCTATCCATTGCTTTTTGCAGCTGTCCCTCGCTGACATACTCCAATATTATAGTTTGTATATCCATATAACTGCTGTAATTATTTTTAACCTTTTTGAGTATTTCGTAATTGTCTTTTGTACCGAATTGCTTCTGATATGACAAGATATCATCGAATATCTGTTTGCTGTTTTTTACCGCAGTTACTGAAGCGGTTTCAGCTTTTGCTGAATCGACCGATTCTATAGCTCCTAATAAGTTTACCTCGTTGTTTGCGATCTCATATTTTATTTTGCTTATCATGGATACAGAATCGATGACAACTTTAAAATTCTTCTGGCCATTATTATTTATAAAGTTCATGCTGATTACACCTGCAGCTCCAACTATCAAAAGGAACAGCATGACTGCAGTGAAAGCCCCGATCAATTTAACATATATTTTTGCATTGGATATGCCTGATATTATTTTTCTAAATATGCCTTTTCTTTTATGTACTTGCTTTGAATGATGATCAGTTTTCGGTAATATATCGATACCTTTCTTTAGAACATTTATAATTCGTTTATACCAGGTTTCCATAGTGAGCTCAAACCCCTTCCATGATGAATTATTTATGGATGAATATTGCCTATCTGCCTTAGTGATTGGCAATTTCACAAATTCCTGCTAATTTTGCCATATTAAATATAATCTATGAATGTTAAGTTTATATTATGGATGTGTTATAGGAATGTTTAATGTCATTAAATATACTTACTGTGCATATTCATCTTGCCAATATAACAAGTTTGAAAGTATAATGCAGTATAGAAAGGGACTGATGATATGGACATCGTAAAAACCTTTGGCAATATAATAGAAAAAGAGACATTGAAAGATTCCAAGGCGGCAAGACGGCTGCTACTTACGGGATACCGCGCACAAAGGCTGGCGCTGTCCGCTTTGCCCGATAAAAAACTGCCGCCATCCAAAAGATACGTCGCACGCGCGGTTATGGATGTAATAATCCGCGCACTGGCACATCCTGAAGATGCTGCGATGGTAAGCATGTTTACGCCCTGTGAGATTCTATCAGTTGTAGGAATCACGCCATATTCGGTTGAAACGCTGTCAGGATATCTTTCGGGAACAAAATGTGAAAAAGTATTTTTAGAGCATACCGCCGGTGAAGGCATTCCGGAAACCATGTGTTCATTTCACAGGATATTCATCGGTGCCGCTGATACCGGCCTTATGCCAAAGCCTAAATTTATGGTCTATACGAATCTTGCTTGCGATGGAAACATGATAACTTTTCCGTATCTCAGCCATAAATATGATATCCCCAGTTACTTTATAGACGTTCCCTATGAAAAAAGCGAGGACGCAGTACAAAACGTGGCCAAACAGCTTAAAGAAATGTGTGCCTTTGTTGCGGATATGACAGGCAGGCCTGTCAGAGAGGATGCTTTGCGCAAAGCAGTCGGGCGCAGTGCGCGGACTGCTTCAAACTACATAAATTATCTTGGATATCAAAAAGAGCGCCGCTTGCCCGGCGATCTTACCAGCGAGATGTA
>CALCDS010000306.1 GCA_937900065.1 uncultured Clostridiaceae bacterium
GAGAATATTTACCAACACGGACATAAGCAAGATAAGCAGTGACAACATTAAATCAGCAATAATGTACGAAACACCACCGTTTATTAGACTTAATATGTTATGGGGTTTTAATTTTAATAAATAGTCTCCGCCTAATTCCTTGTAGGGTTCCTTATCTTTAATTATGTGAAAGGCTGCTGCAAACATGTTCACGTACGGACTATCCAAACCGGATGATGCCAGTACGAAATCCGTAGCCTATACCTCATGCCTATACATAATTATATACAAGATTCAGCCATACTAACACGTTTCATCCATTTTTGTGCCGGCCGCGGCATGGCAGTTCACGTGAGTGGCATAGGTTCAAAAATAACGATATGATATTTGCAATTCCATCGGCCAAAACGTTGCGGATTTTACATAAGAACACTTCTAGTATTGATTTTGAAACTTCAAGTTCATATGACCACGGATTGTCGTTGAGTACAGGAACGTTTAGAACAGAACCCCTTGCTACATCAATTGAAATTTTCATTTTTTCTTCAGAATAGCCACTAACGTTTCCGAGATAATCGGCAAGAGGCAGCATTGATTCCGTGACAAGATTTGCGGAGAAAATTCCTGTAGCATGAATTCTGTCTTTCGTTAGCTTATCTCCACCGATACATGCCATGATTCCAAGCTCTGAATCCCAACAATAGCTAAACCAACAGAATAATCCGAAATCAGGCATTCCATCCTCTTTGTAGATGCCGTACAGAAAAAGAGTCTGCGGACAAAAATCGTTTGAAACCCGTACTGATATTTTCATCATTTTTCTTCTCCCTTATCTAAATTATTAGGTATCCTGATAAGGTAATACCGAAGCAATATAGAATAATATGGAGGCAGTTGATAAACCAGACTGTAATAACTTTCTTTGCCCTTTTGAATTTTCTTTTTGCAGCCCGAACTTTCTTCAACTCAGCACCTCCCATATAATTTCGTATAGGATAATTGTGCCATCATAGATTTAAAATTGGTAGCATCTTTCTCAATATGGCATCTTTAATAGTATTGTCTGTTCCTGATTTTTAGATTGAGCATTTTTCATTTCCTGCACATTATAGTTTGACATTGCTAATACCTTGCTATCATCTAACTTTTTCAATAAAAGTGGCATGACAGTTATTAAAACCATCATGCCTACACCTTTTATATATTTTGCTTTTGATGCGAGTTCAAATCCACACTTTCTATTGTATATAAAATCGTTAAAAATCGTACAAGCCCGCATGGATAAAGAAAAAGTTGACAAATCTTCTCTTTGAAAACTTGTCAACTTATCTTGGTGCGCGAGGCGGGAGTTGAACCCGCAAAACTACGACCCTGAATCGTATACGTGTGCCAATTTCGTCACTCGCGCAAAAATCAATTGCAGAAAATATTATACCATCTATTTAATGGTCTGTCTACATATAAAGATAGTAAACAAGTTAGGGGACACCACCTACCGGCGCTGCACATCCAAGTCGACTATCGGTTTAGTTATGCTTTATGCAATATATTTGATCACCATATATTTTACAATGCCCTTGCGGTCCTTAATAAGCCTATCTGCAGCTTTAAGGGATATTTTAAACATCTTCCTTTCGCCTTCGTCCATGCTTTCATTGCCAAACCTTATCCTTCCAAAGGCATTCATCATATTTGTCATGTTTATGCCGTAGTTTTCCATCAAATCCTTTATCCTGGTTCCAAACTCATTTGGAGTTTCATCAGGGTTTCTCGCTATTCCTCCAGCTTTCAGCTTTCTCTCAAATATGTGGAAATACTGTGAAGCTGCATAACCTCCTTGAAGATTGTCGGCTTTCTTTACGTCTTTTGCGGCTTTATAAAGCTTTATCAATATCCTTAAAATCAATAATGTGATCAAAGCCAGTATTATATAAACGTATATCGGGATTTGCTTGCTGTAATCGCCTTCAAGGCCGTTATCATAAGGATTATCCTGCATGCGATCCTTCTGGTTTTTTCCTGTCACAGGTACATCTTGAATGATATCATTATTTTCAACATACGGTGCAACCTCCGAAATGCCCTCGTAAGATCTGGCATAGTCTGCACCATCATAGCTTGCGGTAGGCTCAAACCTTACCCATCCATACCCTTGAAAATAAAGCTCCACCCATGCATGGGCCTTTGCAGCAGTTACCTTGTAAAGTCCGTCATCCCCCATATCCTCATCTTCGATTATAAAACCTTCAACATATCTTGAAGGTATGCCTGCGATTCTGCTCATAATAGCCATCGCTGAAGCATAATAAGTGCAGTATCCCTTTTTTTCATCGAACAGGAAATAATCCACAAAGTCCCGGCCCTCCGGCAAGCTTGAAGTATCAAGCGTATATGGATAATTATTCCTTAAATACTGTTGTATGGCATAAGCTTTTTCAAAATCGGATTTGCATCCATGGACAACATCATTTGTAAAGGACTTGACCCTTTCAGGCAAAGTATCCGGAACCTGAAGGCATTCTCTTATATAATCATCCTCTCTGTTGTACTGCTTGAGCTTTATAGGATTTGCTGTCTTGAGTTCATCAGAGTATATTACCGGCACATCTGACGATACTTTGTATGAGTTGCCGCTTACTTTATCTCTCGGCAGCTCAATATCTCCTCCTTCATCAAAATAATATGTGCCTGCATTTGATTCCAGCTTATATGGCTTCCATATGTTAAATATTGATACAGTGGTGAATGATTGGGGATAAACGGTCAACACCACTTTTTCAGTATCTTTGACACTGCTGTCGTCACCTGAAAAATTCAAACCTTCAGAGTTGTTTTCCGCAGTTTTAAACGAAGAGCGTGGCCTCGTCCATGAGATGCCAGTATAAACATTCCTGACAGCTCCTCTTAAGTAAATAGGAGTTTTTATATTTCCTTCAACTTTTGCTTTAAAAAGCAGCCTATTTGATAATTTTACCGCTCCCCCAAGCTTAAAGGGGCCCTCCTGATATCCAAAAGAACCTATCGAAAATACATTGTTGGTACCTCTGTTCGGCATCGAGCCTGCTTCTCTAAACCCCATATCATAGATCCTGGAAAACACATTGTCATTAAGCCATTGAAAATTGACAGGTTTTATTTCACCTGGCAAAAAGTTTGCAAAAGTGAAAATGATAAATGCAAAAGCAAGCGTACACAGCATCCAGACAAAGACAGATTTTTTTGAGTATACGCCTTTTTTTAGCTTCCACAATGTTTCCTTCAAATCATACTGCACAAACCCGAGAAGTACCAATGACACAAATAAAAACTGCTGTATATAGTCAAATGATTTCTCATATCCGAAAAACCACATGAATGCAATTGCAAAAATGCCTGCGATCATCGCTGCGACAACATTGTGCCATATCACTACAATCAAAAACAGAGCCAGCATGCACAATATAATAAAAACCGTCATGATTATATTTGAGTAAAGTACATTGACATGGGGCATAGTGCTGAATAAATACTCATAAAACCAAGCCATGCATCCTTTCGCTTCCACATAGATGAACTTTGCATAGAAAACAAACGCCTTTTTGTTTGCAATATAAAAAACCAATGATGACAAAAGCATAAGAGCGGCGATTATAGCACCCATGATTGGATATGAAAACAATATGCAGAGAATCATATATGATCCTGCGGAAATTGCCATGACAATCCTATGGTCCATTGAGAAGTTCATATAGCCCATGAATGCATTGGATAATATATAAACAATCAAAGACATCAGTATGCAGTATATGATACATTTTATTATAGTTATCCTTGACCTCACTCTTATCCCTCCAGTGATGCTTTAACATCGTCCCGGATGCCGACACTATACAGCTTTATTTTGTAATGCTCAAGTATATCTTTATATTCTTTCTTCAACTCTTCAACCATTATATATATTATTGTCACATCAAACTCCGATTCGCTCATCTGTACGATCTTATCAACAAGTCTCTCATTCAGACTCGGGGTTATCAATATGATTGACGAGCCGCGCGGCATAAGCCTTGACCTGGATTCCAAAAGCTCTTCTATTGGTATCAACCCATTTGATTTTACGGTTATGAGCTCTTCCATAAACTTCTTAAACTCTTTGATATCTCTGCCTCTTATATAGCTTATATTCTTACCGTTTGAATACATCCCGGTATTTATATTTTTCCCGAGCATGTAATATACAACCGAAGCCGCGCATTCCACAGCCTTTTCTTCAATATCGTTTCTATAAATATCATTGTAGTCATATTTGTATAGATTCAAAAATATATATGATTCAGCGCTTCCGCTCATCTCGAAATTCTTGACATAGAGTGAACCTTTCTTTGCTGATACCTTCCAATGTATTTTTTTGAAGCTGTCTCCCGGATAATAGTTTCTTATATCCGATATGCTGGAATAATCCTCATTGGCATTTTGTTTTGTGGAAACTGTTCCAAACATCTGCATAGGCCTTATATTAAAGTTTTTAAGCGTAGCAACCCTTGGATATACGGGAAGCGAGCCGGCGCACTTTATCTCTCTTCTCCATGTAAACAGCCCTAATATATCGGATATATTCACATTTACCGGTCCGAACATATAATATCCCCTGTATTTGCATTTAAATTTTTCCACGACACATCTTGAGTCAAATGGAGCCAAGGACACGACATTGCATAAAGCCGGCTTCCCCGAAATACGCCTTATCATTTCATCGCTTATCTCAATACAAGCTGCAGGAAGAAAGCTTTCATTAAATACCATGGTCCTAACCTCTACCTCATCACCCACATATGCATAATCGCTCATGGTCCTCTGCGAAAAATTAAGCTTGTTTATAATCATTCTTGTCCATGAATATGAAAACACTATTGATAATGAAAGTGCATAGAACACGAAATAGGGAAGCTTCCCCCCTCCAAGAAGCGCAAATATAAAGCTTCCAGCCAGCATAAAAAGTGCTGATTTCTTATATCTAAACATATCTTCTCACTACAGGTATGTGAACCTGCCTCAATATATTTGTCAACACATCCTCTGAGGTCAATCCCCTGAGTTTGACTTCGGGTTTTATTATAATCCTATGTCCTAAGACATCCTTTGCCAGCTCTTTTACATCATCAGGGAGTACATATTCCCTGCCTTTTATCACAGCCCACGCCTGAGCGACCCTAAAAAGCGAAAGTGAACCTCTTGGGCTTGCACCAAGCTGTATATCGTCGCTTTTTCTCGTGGCATCGACTATCCCTACGATATAGTCGTCTATCGATTCATCCACATATATTCCTTTTACATACTTTTGCATATCGATTATATCGTCTGCCGATACTACAGGTTTTATAAAATTTATGGGATTATCAGTTTTAAACCTTCTAAGCATTGCTTTTTCATCTTTAAAATCAGGATAGCCGACAGATATTTTCATCATAAATCTGTCAAGCTGTGCCTCAGGAAGAGGAAACGTGCCTTCATATTCTATAGGATTCTCAGTTGCCAACACCATAAAAGGCTCATCAAGCCTGTATGTCCTGCCGTCGACTGTTACCTGATGCTCCTCCAAAACTTCAAGCAAACTCGACTGGGTCTTAGGAGAGGTCCTGTTTATTTCATCCGCCAGGACTATCTGATTCATTATCGGGCCAACCTTGAATTCAAAATCGCCTAACTTCTGATTAAAAACTGAAACACCTGTCACATCTGAAGGCAAAAGATCCGGAGTAAACTGTATTCTTTTGAAAGAGCAGCCCAAAGATTTCGCAAGCGCCCTTACCATAACCGTCTTCCCGACCCCTGGAACATCCTCAAGGAGTATATGTCCGCCTGAAATCAATGCGGCGATTACTTTCTCTATCACTTTTCGCTTTCCTATTATGACGCTCTCCACGCTTTTTATGATTGCAGATATCTCATCCTGGTAATTATTCATAAAATCACCTCGCCTCATATGGATGTATTTTGAGTTTATTCTATTCTTGCAAATTAAAATCCTTTATTTTAAAATAAAATATATTGTTAGCCTTTCCATATAATACTACCCATTTTTTTGAATTGGCAATACTACGGCCTTTAAGTTTTTAACGAACACATAAAATTTTATGCTTTATATATTTTTCGCCGCGTTGAATTCTCAGCGCGGCGATATTTACTTTAGGATAAGTTTAAAGTTGATTGGATTTGAAATATCTGCAGTGCGATTGTATGGGGCACAAAGTACATTTGGGTTTTCTGGCACTACAGATCGTCCGCCCGTGCCATATCAACAGATGGTGCGTCTTGGACCATCTGTCCTTAGGTATATTTTCCCTAAGCTGCCTTTCAGTATCTTGTACATTTTTAGACTGTGCGAGCCCGATTCTGTTGGATACCCTAAACACATGGGTATCAACCGCTATGGCAGGGA
>CALCDS010000307.1 GCA_937900065.1 uncultured Clostridiaceae bacterium
TGTATATCAAATAATTTTTAACAAAGTTGCAATAAATTTATATATCCGCTTTTTATAACCCTAAATGGAAAGCTGTGCTAAACAAAAGTGCTGATTTTTTAATATAATCAAGTAAAAAAGGACATTTTTACTAATGCCGCAATTACCGGCAATATAAAAAATGTCCTTTTGAAATAATATATTATTTTTTATGCAAGAGTTGCAACCATCACGGCCTTTATCGTATGCATCCTGTTTTCCGCCTCATCGAATACCACGGAGTATTTGCTCTCAAACACTTCATCAGTGACCTCGCATATATCAGGATGTTTAATTGAAATATCGGTATCCTCGTTATGGAATGAAGGAAGACAATGCATGAATATTACATCATCTTTTCCCGTTGCCTTTATCATGTCCATCGTTACCCTGTAAGGTTCCAGCAGCTTTATCCTTTTTTCGGTCTCACTTTCCTCGCCCATGGATACCCACACATCGGTATAAAGCACATCTGCACCTGAAACAGCTTTGATAGGGTTGTCCTCAAATTCGATCAAGCCTCCATTTTGAGAGGCTATCGCCTTAGCCCTGTCAATCAGCTCTCCTGAAGGTAAAAGCTCATCTGGTGCGCAATTCACATAAATCATTCCCATCTTGGCACAGCCCATCATGAGTGAATTGGCCATGTTATTTCTCCCATCACCTATGAACACGAGTTTTTTGCCTTTCAACCCTTTGCCAAACTTCTCTCTAATCGTCATCAAATCTGCAAGCACCTGCGTCGGATGGGAGTAATCCGTAAGTCCGTTCCATACGGGAACTCCTGAATACTCAGCAAGTAGATTTACGCTTTCCTGCTTAAAGCCTCTAAATTCTATGCCATCGAACATCCTGCCTAAGACTCTTGCCGTATCTTTGACGCTTTCCTTTTTCCCAAGTTGTATGTCCCCTTTTCCGAGATATTCCGGATGGGCTCCTTCATCATAGCATGCAACTACAAATGAGCATCTCGTTCTAGTGGATGACTTCTCAAATATTAAAGCTATGTTCTTGCCTTCCAATAGTTTCCCCTTTATGCCCGATCTTTTTTTAATCTTTAAATCATCGGCAAGGTCCAGCAGATATTCAATTTCAGAAGGGCTCAACTGTTCAATAGTCAGCAAAGATTTTCCTTTCATATTTACAGGCATTCTTCATTCCTCCTCGATTAAAGTGTACCTACATCTTCTCTGATAAGGGGCATGCTCATGCACCTGGGTCCTCCCCTGCCCCTCGATAATTCTGAACTTGCAATTGTAATAACCTTTATATTGTGCTTTGATAGAAGCTCATTAGATACATAATTTCTCTCATATGTTATCACCACTCCCGGTGCGATCGATAATGTGTTTGAACCATCGTTCCACTGTTCTCTCGCCGCAACAATCGGATCTCCTCCGCCACACCTTATAAGCTCCACACTGTCCAATTTAAGCTGGGATTTTAAAATATTCTCCAGAGTATCCGTCTGGTAGGATGATTTTATCCCTCCATCAAAATCGGGAGTCAAAATATACAGGTTCATGGGTCCTTCTATTCCAGGATGTATGGTAAATTTATCATAATCAACCATTGTAAATACAGTATCAAGATGCATAAAAGCTCTGCATTTCGGTATGTCAAGCACCAACACTTTTTTAAACTTTCCTCTTTTAAATATATTCTTTGCTAAGGTTTCAATCGCCTTTGGATCGGTACGCTCACTGCACCCTACAGCAATCATCTCACTGTTCAATACCAGCTCATCTCCGCCTTCAATTGAATATGGAAGCTCCCTGCCATACCACAGCGGAGCATCAGAGCCTTTAAAAAGAGGATGATGATCATATATAAGTTTCAGCAACAAAGTTTCTCTTTTTCTCGCCTCAGTTTTCATCTTGCTTATAGACAGGCCATTTCCTATGACCGCACCTATGTCCCTTGTAAAATACAAATTAGGCATTGGGTCTATGTAAAATATGTAACTGCTATCTGAAGCTTCAGGCAGTTTGTTTTGCATGTCCTCTGGCATATCCTTTTTTCTTACTCCCGCAATCAGCATGCAGACCAACTCTTTTGTATCCAAAGATGATAAATATTCTTCTAAAACCGGTCTTACACTTTTCCCGCTTATATTGCTTTCATCCAAAAAAACATTTATAAAAGAATTCCTAATTGCACGGTCAGCAAGTACATCTTCAAGCATGTTTTCTATATAATAAACATGCGCACCATTATCTTGCAAAACCTTTGCAAATGCATCATGTTCCTGCTGCGCTATTTTCAAATAAGGAATATCGTCAAAAAGCAGCCTCTCAAGGTATTCGGGAACAAGATTTTCAACTTCCCGGCTAGGCCTGTGCAAGAGTACTGCTTTCAATTTACCTATCTCAGATGTGATATTCAAAAAAGTTTCGCCCATAGCACCTTTCTCCCTTTATACAGCAACAAAGTTAAATTCCCATTATTATAACACATCAGTAGAAAATTTTTCGGTTATAAAAAAAATTTTCTTACCTTAGTGCTTCAGCGAGGTGGGAAATATGCTCACCGTCTGAAAATGATGCGGTACCTTCCACCTATAGAAGTTGAGAACATCTATCGCCTCGTTATATGGTTCCCTTAAATGATTAAAACATCATAAAAATTAAATATTTTTTACTTTATTCAGGCATAATGCTATGTTTCCAATGTTTGCTTTTATATTATACATTGGTACTATATAAAAATCAATAAAATAGCTGTGCTAAACTTTATGAGCAGATTCCGTTAAACCATAATGTTGATTTTTGTCTGATAGGACTTATCAAAAATGGCTAAAAAAAATAATCCAGCATTATCTGCTGGATCAATTATATGCAATCTTTTCTTTATTCTTAAAAAATATAAGCTGGACTGTCTCCGTCAGTATGTCCGAATAGCTATAAGAAATAGTCCTTACATCCTTTGATTTTCCTTCAATCTTGACCACAAAGATACTCGGGTATGTCTTTTCAAGTATGCCTTCCTTTATAAGGACCTTTTTTCTTCCGCCGTTTGCCTTCAGCATTACTTTTTCCCCTACATGACTGTCAACTTCCCTTTTGATGGCGTTTAGTATTTCCTTACCCTTCATGTAAGCACCTTCTTTCCCTAACTATATTTTAAGTCAAGAAGGCACTTCTGTCAATACTAATCTTAATATTTTATCAGCATTAAAAGAACTTGTCAATGTTAACAAATTGTTAAATTCGTAATATTTAATTAATTTTTTAAGGCTATAGCCGATACAACCTATAAAAACTATATTATTTATGTTTTTTGGGCTCTAATCCATAGTAATCCATGATACCCTGATAAATTGCTCTGGCAATTTCATCCTTTACCTTTTCATCACTCAACTTTTTCTCCTCCAGAGGGTTTGACAGATACATGCATTCTACGACTACAGAACTTATCTTGGATTCCCTTAGAAGATACAAGTCAGCATACTTGCTTCCTCTGTTTACAGTACCCAGAGATTTTACAATGTTGTCCACGATCATCCTGCTCATGTTTTCGCCATCCTTATCACCTCTGTAGAAAAATGCCTCTGTCCCGGATATCCCTGAAGTATAAAACCAGTTTTGATGTATGCTTATCAGAAAGTTGGGCCTTATGCTGTTTACCATCTCCACCCTCGCAGGCAGGGACATCTCTACATCATCGGTCCTTGTCAAAATGGCCTTGGCACCGCTTTGCTCAAGGTATCCCCGGAGTTTTTTTGCAATATATAGGTTGACCTCGCTTTCCCTAACCCCTAATAAGCCCTTCTCTTCGTCACTGTAGACTCCGCCATGGCCGGGATCGATTACAAATATTCTGCCTTCAAGAGGCTTTTCGTCATTTACTAAATCTATCTTTTCAATATCGATGTTCGTATAATAATATTTCAGTATATCAAAATAGGATCTGCCTTCCCTGGCCATAGAATCGGCGCCATAAAGGCACATGCCGATACCGTTCCCGGTTCCTCTGACCCTAAACCTCAACACGAGCGGATCCCATCCGAACCTGGATGAATTCAAGCCCAACAATTCTTTTATTTCATTTCCTGTAAAATATTTTCCCCCTATCTTTATTTTCCTTACCCTTCCCGTTTCCTCTCTTTCAATTTCATCTATCATTCCTTCGATTTTAGGACCGGATACCGGGCTGCCATTTGAACATTTTACATGGAGCTTATCTTCAATTTCCTTTACAGGTATATCGACTATATTCTCATAATACAAAGAGCCGCGGCAGTAATTGCACAGCACCTTCCTAAAGTACATTACACTGTTTCCGTACACATCTTCCGAATTTTGAGTTCCACCCCCACAAGCTAAATGATACTCTGCTTTGATAGGCTTGCCACCGCATTTTATAATCATTCCCTTTGTGTCATCCACCGCTCTTTGCGCCAGGCTCCAGCACTCGTCAAACCTATCTTTCAATGCTTCCTTCAAAAGATCCATACCCGATATGCAATCACAGCCTTTCATGCTTGTGCAAACATCGGCTTCAATATTTCCGCAGCATCCCTGTCCGTCAAACATGCTAAGGTTTCTTGCAATCGTCGTCCTGATAGCCACTGCGAGAGCTTTTACGGCTTCGATGTGAAAGTTTTTATCAACTTCATGGGCTGTTATCCTCTTTACCATTTCACCGAGTTCCAATTTAATGATACTTTTGTTTTTTTCATCAAATATTCTGATCCATGTTTCGCAATCTGCATCCATAAACTTCCCTCCCCCGGTTTTCCACTGCAATATGTCCTCGTTTAACTGCACCATATGTGGAATGCAGCATTTATCCAATCATAATACATTGCTAATCATACAGAATGCTGATCCATCATGTAACAGATCTATTGTTGTATGAACTGGGACTTAGGAAAACCCTGGCGATATTTTCCCCTGGTTTCCAATCCCCCAACTCCTTTTATACCTGTAATTGTATTGCTTATGGCCTCCTGTATGGGCAACACCTTGTTTATGCTTGTGAATGCAATTTTCTCGCAAACAAATACCGGGTCCAACGCATGTATCAATACCCTGTGGGGAGAGCTCGCGAAATTTGCGCCTGCCTCGATTATGGCTTCAAAAAACGATTGGCAGGCACCTGCGAATATTACAAGATCATCCAGGGATGATTCATAATTTCTAGCTACCTTGACAGCCTCTATAAAATACTTTGAACTCCTGTAACTGTTGATATCCGCATAATTGTTCTGACCCTTAATCATCCCGTCATGGCCTGTAAGCACAAGTATATCCGGTTTTACCTCATTTAGCAGATCCCCGATTACATTAGGCTGTTCAGGTTCATCCACCAACTTGGCAGTTACATCGACATTTAGCTGCTTATATGATTTTATGCATGTATCGAGATATTCTTCATCTGCATCTATGTGGAGGACCCTTCCGGGTTTTCCAAACATCTCATCAGCTCTGTAACCTTTTCTGGCCGGCTGATCAGATCTTCTTTCCTCCAATATCCTTCTGATATTCTTATTTATTTTTTTGGAATACACCATATTATCGGCATTGACTTCCTTTAATTCCGGCTTCTTCAAATCGCTTGCCGGAGCGTCGGCAATCAGCCTGTGGTCTATGCCTTTTAATATGGCCAGCACTTCGGCTCCATCCCTGTATAAAATGTCCATTATCCTAAAATAAACATCACCGCCGTATGATTTCCTCACTACAATATCTCCTATTTTGAAATCGTCCATCAGTTATCCTCCGCCAGACAAAAAGTAAAACTTTGTATTATATATTATGAAAAGCCCGACTGTAGTGTGCATATATATCTATGAGCCAAAAATTGCGGAGCGAAACGATGCAGTATAATTTATTATTCATGAAGGGAAATCGCTCACTGTGTAGAATTATTAAAACTGTGTAAATATCATTTTTACATGGTTTTAAATCGTCAATTTGATTTTGGCACAGACAGCAGCATTGTGCAGAGTTTATTATATGAGGAGGTAGATTATGAAAAAATTATTGTTCACTATAATATCGTCTTTGATACTTTGTTTATATCCAGTCAATGCATTAGCCTATGATTTCTCGGTAAATCCATTCTATGCCATAAGAAGCAGCGATGAGTATCTTAATGTAAAAGACACTATAGATGAATCAGACACCATATACTTTGGATGGTCGAGGATAGTTAGGGATTCGGAAGGAAAGATGGTGTTCACGTCAGACAGGAATGCAATAAGCAAATTCGATATCAACAGCGAATATTCAATTCCTGAACCAATCGGGGATATGCTTCCAAATGAGATGCGCAAAGTTGAAAAACCCGGCGGCAAAAATATGCTCATGGTGTTTTTAAACAAAATAAACTATGACGACGGCAAGGTAAGCATAATAGAATTTCTGAACATGGATGAGGAGCTCTGGGATAAGCTTATAATAGAACCCATGATAAGCAAGGTCGACGAATATGGTTTTGACGGTGTAGCTCTCGATATCGAAAACATAATGGATACCTTTACAACAGATAAATATGATGATAAGCAAAACAGCAACCTTAAAGAAAAATATAACAGATTTCTCAAAGAGTTGAAAAATAAATTAAACGGCAGAAAACTTTCAGTGTGTGTAAACATGCCTGAATATGACGGATACGATTACTCCTACATATATGACAATGCAGATAACATCATACTTATTGCATATCCGTACACCCATTACACGACATACAGCGAGAGCGACGGCGTACCCGACCTTATCGGAAAAATAAAGGAAATCGATGTCCCTGAACCCGAGCCCTATGATATGGTAAAAAGCGATACAGACAAAGTGGTATCGATATTGAAACAGCATGGCGGCAGTGCATTTAATCCTAAAAAAATACTTTTGGGTATCACCCTGCAGGTAAACGGATGGGTGCAAAAAGAATACCCATACGGTTCAAATGTTTACAAATACTATGAAAAGGCAAGCTCCCTCGGTGCTGACAGCAAGTTCAACATATCATCGCTTGAGGATATGGAAAATATAAATGTACCGGGAGAATATGTATTAGAATCGCCCGTATATAAATATACTTCAAGGACTTACAAAAAGGTCGTACAGGACGGATTGGAAGACGGCATAAAAAAAATAGAGTACTATTACGATACTCCCGAAACACTTTTTGAAAAGTATTACACTCTGCTTGGAGATTATGACTTGTCCGGAATAACAGTATGGAGGCTTGGCTTGGGAGGCAGCAAAATATGGAGTGACTTGAAATCTATATTCAGTTCAAATGAGACTTACGAGGAGCTTCCTTCAAAAATCGATGTGCCAATCGACAAGGTATGGAATGTAAAATTTAATATGCCGATAGATGAAAAGCTTACAAGCTCTTCAGAAAATATATCCGTATTGGACGCATATAAGAATAGTTTCCCTGTTAAACTGAAGTTTGACAGCAATACAAACTCAGTGAATATTTTGCCTGTCAGCAAATATTCTAAAGGTTCTATTTACTATTTGATAATCGGCAAGGATATAAAATCAAGATCAGGACTGCAGCTTTCCAAGCCCGTTATCATGAAGTTTAAAACCATTGAATAAATAAGTCAGGGCCTATCTTAAACCTGAACAGCCTCCAGGTTTAAGATAGGCCCTATTTAGATCATGCATATTCTTCTTCAAACTGGCCTATAAAATCTATAAATTCATCCTTCTCATCGATAATCTCCCTTATCTTTCTCTGGAAGGTATTATCAGGCCAGTTGGATTCATTATAATAATACCTGTTTGCAAGCCTCCACAACCTTTGAGGGAATTTTAAAAATGCCTGCATAACCATATTTTCATCCTCAATTATCGGGCTTACGCTGTTATATTCATTCAATATTTCCCTAGCAAGCTCAAAATTCCATTCATTCCGCTTAAGGACTTTTATGAGGAAACTTGTTATGTCATATGAGCGCACCTCATATTTGCAGTAATCAAAATCTATAACATAATAATTATCCTGCTTATCCAGTATTATATTATGATAAGTATAATCATGGTGGCAGAAACTTTTCTCCTCAAGTGTCCGGTTCACCACATCATCATATTTGGATCTTTCCAAAGTGTCTATTGCCTCATTAGCAATTCCAACATAAAGATCAACATTATCTATAAACAGCCTATCAAAGTCAGACTTATCAAGTTTGTTTTCGGCGATCGATTTCATCTTTTTCAGGCCGTCCCGCCTTTTCATCATGAGATGATGCCATCTACCCAGATCAGATTTCAGCTTTGCCCCATCGAGCATCTCATATCCCTTTGATGCTTCATGGAGTTTTGCAAGGGTGGATGCCGCCTTTATAATTTCATCATGGTTTCTAAAATCACATTCCCTTCCTTCTACCCACTCAGTTATTACGTAAATATCATCCCCATGTTCTACATATGGATCTCCTTCAGGCGTCAGAAGATATCTATCCACATTTGTAAAACCGTTTCTGGTTAAATGTTCCTTTGCTCCATATATAAAAAGTAGTTTCTGGGCTCCATAGTTCAACCTCTTCAAACATTTTGTGCCTTTATTGGTTTTTATAAGGTATACCCCCCTTGTGGGAGATATGCTCTCAAGCTGAAGATTAAACTGCTTTGCTATTTCTTTTTCCCAGAACATAAAACCACCCCCATGATATATGTTATGTATAAGGTATTCATACTATTACCCTGGCGTAAGTATATGCCGGCTGAAATTTTACATACTGTTTCCTCCTATACCTTACCATTTATAAAGCCGTGCGATATGTAACAAATATTTTGCCTCTCTAATATAATGAAACTATCGGAACTAGTTTGAGAGGATGTAGAGGATGAAAATAGGTATTGATGCCAGAGCTGCAAGATGGTATAGAGGAACCGGTATAGGCACATATACCTACCAGCTTGTATATAACCTAAACTTGATAGACAGCAAAAATCCGTACCTGCTTTTTTGGCCTGAAGAGAACTACTCGGATATCCATCCAGGCGATAATTTCAGTTTCAAGCTTATAAATGAACAGAAAAAGGATAACTTCTGGGATGAAGTTGACATCCCCAACATACTTACCGACACAGGCATCGAAGTGTACCATGTACCCCAAAACGGCATAGGGCTTCCAGATAAAAAAAGCTGCCCGTTTACAATAACGCTTCATGATGTCATACCTTACAAGCTTCCTGAGACCGTAGGTCCAAATTATCTCAAAATATTTTTAGAGAAAATACCCAGGATTGTCAAAGCCGCAGACGCCATAATAACCGTATCGGAATACTCCAAACGCGATATAGCCGAAACACTCGGCATACCCCTACCCAATATATATGTCACCCACTTGTCGGCCGAGAACATATATTATCCAATGGACAGAAACACGGCCAAGCACCTTCTCTCAAGGAAATATGAAATCAACTATGATTTCATATTATATCTTGGAGGATTCAGTCCAAGGAAAAATATAAAAGGCCTCATAGAAGCATACTATAAGATATATAAAAAACTGTCATCTCCGCAAAAGCTGCTCATTGTCGGAAAACACGGCAAATCATATGATGATTACAGGGAACTTGTAAGCAAGCTCGGCATGGATGAGAATATACTTTTTACAGGCTTCATACCTGTAAATGATCTGCCTTTGTTTTACAACGGCGCCTCCTTATTTGTGTACCCTTCGTTTTATGAGGGATTCGGGCTGCCGCCGATTGAGGCTATGGCATGTGCTACGCCTACCATAACTTCAAATGTAACATCGATTCCCGAGATAGTCGACGGCTGTGCAATGACCATAAATCCCTATGATACGGATGAACTTGCAGAAGCCATGCATATCGTGCTCGAGGATAGAAACCTATGGGAACATTATTCATATATGGGCTTTAAAAAAAGCCGGGAATATTCGTGGAAACAAACCGCTAAGGAGACGCTGGATGTGCTGCTTAAGGTGGGGCAAAACGGGAAAGGCATGTAAGTTTTAACTTACATGCCTTTTTTGCAGCATATGTTTTTAAATTCTTTCATGAAGTTTTCCCTGTCGCTAAAA
>CALCDS010000308.1 GCA_937900065.1 uncultured Clostridiaceae bacterium
GCAATAGCATGCTTAAAACCGAGATAGAAGGCTTGAAATCTTCAGGCAGTGCCTTCCCAATCATATTCTTCATAATAGCTTCAGCCATAATCTATATAATGATGGGAAGGATGATAGAAAACCAGAGAAAGCAGATAGGGGTTTTAAAGGCTTTTGGTTTTACGGATATGCAGATACTGTCCCACTATCTTTCCTATTCAATAATCGTAGCGGTTTTCGGAAGCTTAACAGGCTCGGTTTTGGGAATGTATCTTTCAGATGGTCTTACAAAGCTTGAAAATATGTATTTCAATCTTCCTCTTGGTGATATGAGGATATACGGAGACCTTACAATACCGTCATCCCTGATGGTATTGTTTTTCTGCCTGCTTGCGGGATATAATTCCTGCAAGACCGTATTTAAGATAATGCCGGGCGAAGCCATGAGGCCGAAAGCGCCCAAGGCGGGCAAAAAAGTTTTTATTGAGAGGATCGATTTTTTGTGGAACAGAATATCGGATATGTGGAAGATGATAATAAGGAACATGCTAAGGTATAAGAGGCGTTCCCTTATGATATCCATGGGAGTCGTTTTTTCAATGATCCTGCTTATGATCGCTTTTGGGATGATGGATACGATCAATTTTATGGTGGAACAGCAGTATAAAAACATACAGAATTACGATATAAAGGTCAGCTTCTCAAAACTTCTCAACATGGATGAAATAAATACAATAAAAAATATACCTCATATTGTTAAAATGGAGCCTGTGCTTGAGACAGGAGTTGAAATTTCAAATGGATGGAAAAAGAAAAATGTAGGTTTTACCGCCCTGATTAGAGATCCGCAAATTTACAGGGTCACTGATGACAAGGGAAACGCATTGAAGCTTCCTAAAAAAGGCATAATGATTCCGCAAAAGCTTGCGGACAGCCTGGGCTTAAAGAAATATGACACGGCATATATAAAGCCGTATTTTCCGGAAAAGGAGAAAAGGCAAGTGCCGATTGCGGGCATTGCGGCTCAGTATATAGGCCTTAACGTTTATTCGAGCATGGACAGCGTCAATTATATATTCGGCGAGGGCACTATGGCAAATGCGGCAGTGTTCAAGCTTGACGATGATGCGTTCGAGGAGTATGTCAAGGATAAGCTAAAGGATATGCCAGCGGTGAATTCGGTACAGTCAAAATCTGATTCGCTGAACGCACTGATGAAAAACATGGGAGTCATGGCTTCTTCAATGGGAATATTTATAGTGCTTGCGGCAGTGCTTTCGATCGCCGTGCTTTATAATATAACGACCATAAACATTTTTGAAAGGCAAAGGGAACTTGCAACATTAAAGGTATTGGGATTTAAAGACAGCGAAATAAAAAGGCTGATTTTCTATGAAAACTATCTCATTACGATAATCGGGATAGTGATCGCACTGCCTCTCGGCAAATGGATCGGAGAGTATATCATAAGCTCGCAAGCTGATACGGACTCATACAGTTTCCAGTTTATATTGAAATTCAAGACATATGTACTATCGATAGTACTCACATTTGTGTTTACGGCGATAACCAATTTCGTATTGATGAGAAAGATAAAATCGATCGACATGGTCGAGACATTAAAAAGCGGAGAATGATTCATATTATATTTTCAGGGGGATGGGGATATGAAAAAAAAGAAGATTCTATTGATATCCGGGGCTGTAGTGATAGTTGCCGCTGCCGCCGCAGCGATAGCTTTGCAAAGCGGCGTGAGCGCGGAGACTGAGACCGTATCAAAAGGGAAAGTGGACCAGTATATCGAGGATACGGCGCTGGTAAAATGCAAGGGAAGCCAAAATATCTATATAGAAGGTTCAGGCAAGATAACATCAGTAAATTTTGATGTGGGAGACAGCGTAAAGGCTGGCGATCTGTTATTGTCAATGGACAAATCCGATTATGAGCTTCAGCTTAAAGATGCCGATGCAAAGATAAAGGCAGCGCAGTCGCAGCTTGAAGGGGCCGATGCAAAAAATTATGCAGACAAGATTACAGCGGCACAGTCCGCAATCGAACAAGGGCAGGTGGCTCTTGATGCGGCAACCCGCAACTTTGAAAGCTCAAAGAAGCTTTATGAGGCCGGAGTAATAAGCAAGGAGGAGCTGGACAAATCTGAAGATGCATATAAAACAGCCTCCTTGGCCTTAAAGGCGTCGACAGCGCAGCTCAATGAAATAAAAAACGGGGCGCCGGATTATTTAAAGGAAGGCTATGCGTCGCAGCTTGAGCAGGTTTTGATATATAAGGATGGTATAGCAAAAAACATGCAAAAGCAGGAGCTGAAATCGCCGGCAGACGGAATCGTACTTGAAAGAAATGTTGAGAGCGGCTCATCCGGGACAGCCGGCGCACTTGCATTCGTTATAGGAAACGTACAAGACATGGAGCTTGAAGCCAACATACTTTCGGATGAAAGCTACAAGGTAAAAGTGGGCGACGAGGTTGAAATAACCGGACAATCCATAGGAGGCGTTGTATTAAAAGGAAAGGTTTCAAAAATTGCGCCTTCTGCTAAAATCATAACCTCAACGCTCGGCGTAGACCAGAGCAGGGTCCCAATAACGATACAGATAAGCGGAGACAAGGGTCTTCTAAAACCCGGATACAATGTCGATATAAAGATAATAACATCTTCAAAACAGGATACGGTAAAAGTTCCTGATTCAGCCGTATTCGATTACAATGATAAAACATGCGTGTTCGTAGTCAAAGACGGAAAAGCAGCACTTAGGGAAGTAAAGAAAGGATTGGAAGGCGACAAGGAAGTTGAGATAGTCGAGGGCCTTAAAGAGGGCGAAGTCATACTTGCAAGACCTGACAACAATATAAAGGAAGGCGCAAAGATAAAACCGCTTAAAAAGTAGATTCTATTAAACAAAGATGTTGACTTTTGAGCGTCCTGCTCGCCTGTTCGCACTTTTTAAGTTCTAGGGCTCATTGCTCTCGCTTATCAAGAACTTTTGCAAACTCGCTGCGCTCAGACACGCAAAAGTTCTAGGATTCACTTCGGCAATTTCGCCAAGAACTTAGCAAAAGTGCTCACATCGCTCGCTCGGATTGCTCAAAAGTCAACACCATACTTTAGTAAAATCAATATCTCAAATTGTGCAGGCTTTACAAAAGGATAGAAATCGGCATTATATTTTAGCAGGGTTTAATATCATAGTAAAATCAGGCTGCGTTGAATGATG
>CALCDS010000309.1 GCA_937900065.1 uncultured Clostridiaceae bacterium
AGCATCTCTATATGTGAGGTTGATAGTGTGAATAAAATAAGAGTTCTGGTTGTGGATGATTCCGCATTCATGAGAAAGGTTATAACAGATATATTGATAAGTGATGATGAAATTGAAGTAGTCGATACGGCCATGGGTGGAATATGGGCATTGGAGAAGTTGAAAAAGCTTGATGTAGATGTGGTGACACTTGATGTCGAAATGCCCAGGATGGATGGAGTGGAAGCTTTAAAAAAGATAAATGAAATCTATGGAATACCTGTTGTTATGTTAAGCAGCTATACGACTGCGGGAGCAGATATAATAATAAAGGCTCTGGAACTTGGTGCTTTTGATTTTGTGCTTAAGCCTTCGTTGGGGACGAACTTTGACGCTGACAAGTTAAAAACAGAACTGATCAAAAGTGTAAAATTATGCTTTGAGTCCAGAAACAGGAATAAATTGCTTTCCAAAATGGCCGGAAGTTCAAATGATTCTAAAACGGGAAATTTTAAAAAGTATAAATCAGGCATCCGCTTAAATGATATAAAAGCCGTATGCATTGCCGCATCTACCGGAGGGCCCAAGGCTTTATCAAAAGTCATAGCTGATTTTCCCTCTGATTTTAAACTTCCCGTGCTTGTGGTGCAGCATATGCCCGCGGGATTCACAAAAGCATTTGCGGCCAGGCTGGATTCGATTTCAAAGCTTAAAGTTAAAGAGGCCCAAGATGGAGATGATATAAAAAAAGGCTGGGTATATATTGCTCCGGGAGGATTCCACATGCTTGTAGAAGGCAGAAGGATAAAATTGAATCAGGATCCTCCAATGCATGGCGTGAGGCCTTGTGCTGATAAACTCTTTATATCTGCTGCAGAGAATATTGGAGGAAGAATCATTGGAATAGTCCTGACGGGCATGGGAAAGGACGGGACAATGGGCCTTGAAGCCATAAGCAGACACGGTGGAGTATGCATTGCTGAAGATGAGAGCACTTGTACAATATTCGGCATGCCCAAGAGCGCCATTGAAAAAGGTGTTGTAAATATAGTCGCACCCATAGATAGGATAGCTCAGGAGGTGCTGCAGGTTTTAGACAGTGAGGGATGCAATTGTGGAAAATGAGATCAAAATTCTCGGAAGATGGATATATAATGAATTTCATATAGATATTTCAGCCTACAAGTCCAATCAGATGAACAGAAGGTTGACAAACCTCATGGCAAGATGTGGCGCATCATCGGTAGGCGATTATATAAGAATGCTTGAGAGAAATCCCAAATTAAAGCAAAAGCTTGCAGATTTCATAACCATAAACGTTTCGGAATTTTTCAGGAATAAGGAATTGTTTGATGATCTGCGGGATAAAATCGATAAGCTGCTTTTAAAAGAAAAACCCCGCATCAAGATATGGAGTGCTGCGTGCTCAAATGGAGCTGAACCATATTCCATCACCATAATAATGGACAGGCTAACCCCCGGGGTCAGGCACAGCATACTGGCAACCGACATAGATGCGACGATATTGGAAGCGGCAAAAAGGGGAGAATATACTGCTAACGATGTTAAGAGTGTGGATAACCTGACGCTTCAAAGGTATTTTAAAAAAGTCGGCGATAAATACATACTGAATGAGGATATCAAAAACAGGGTCAAATTTAAAAAGCATGACTTGATTTTAGATCCTTATGAAAGCGGATTTGATCTTATAGTATGCAGAAATGTGGTCATATATTTCACCCAAGAGGTTAAGGATGCTATATATAAAAAATTTTATGATTCTTTAAACGACGGAGGCCTTTTATTTGTAGGCGCAACCGAGACAATCTATAATTACAAGGATTTTGGATTTGGAAAGGCTTCTACATTTATTTATCAAAAGAAAAAACTCTGTTAAAGTATGGCTCAAGATCAATACCCTTTTAGCAGGGCTGAAGAGAATATAATGGAGGTGAATTGGATGGATACGTCTCAGTATTTATCGTTATTTCTAGAGGAATCAGAGGAGAATATTGAAAATTTGAACCAATCCATGCTTGAACTTGAAAAGAATCCTGAAGACATAGAGATTATAAGTGAAATATTCAGATATGCCCATACATTAAAAGGCATGTCCGCTACAATGGGGTACAATAATCTGGCTGAACTCACCCACAATATGGAGAATGTTTTGGATAAGTTAAGGAACAAGGAGCTCAAGGCGTCCACGGGATTGGTCACCGTGCTTTTCGAGTGTGTGGATATGCTCGAAAAGATGATTGGAAATATAGCGGACGGAGGGGACGACCAGATGGATACTTCCGCTATAGTAAGCAAGCTTGCCAATGTAGGCAATGATGAAAATGCTAAAGAGGCCCCGGAGCAAGCATCGGAAGATGAAAAATGTAATCTTGAGCTTAATGTTTATGATAAAAATGTATTGAAGGAAGCGAAGAATAAGCTTTATAATGCCTATGAAATAACGGTCGAGTTGAGGAAGGACTGCCAATTAAAAGCTGCAAGGGCATTTGTGGTGTTTAATAACCTCCAACAATACGGAGAAATCGTAAAGTCAAATCCTCCGGCAGAGGATCTTGAAAAGGAAAAATTCGGTCATACAATAACTCTCGTATATCTGACTCAGACCAATAGGGAGTTTATCAAAGATTTGATCAATAATATATCTGAAATAGATTTTTGCTCGGTAGATGAAGTCGATCCTAAAAAATACAGCGATTCTGTCAAGGTGGAAGCAGCAACCGCTCAAAAAGTGCAGACTAAAGCGAAAAAGGCTCCTCAGCCCACTAAAAAAGTTCAGACAGGAACACATGGAAGAAAACTTGGACAATCTGTCAGGGTTGATTTAGACAGGCTTGATAAATTCATGAACCTTGTCGGTGAACTTGTAATCCACCGCACCCGCCTTGAACAGATAAGCGAATCAAACCATATCACCGAGCTGAATGAAACATTGGAGCAGATAGGCAGGGTAACTTCGGATCTTCAAGACCTTGTCATGAAGGTCAGGATGATACCGCTTGAACAGGTATTCAGCAGGCTGCCGAGAATGATGAGGGATCTTTCGACCGAGCTCAACAAACAGATTGAATTTGTTATGAAAGGACAGGAAACAGAGCTTGACAGGACCGTGATCGATGAACTTGGAGAATCGATAATACATCTTTTGAGGAATTCGGTTGACCACGGAATCGAAAGCAGGGAAGAAAGGATAAAGGCCGGAAAAGATCCTGTAGGCCATGTAACGGTAACAGCATATCAGGAAGGCAACAAAGCGGTCATAAAGGTAGAGGACGATGGAAAGGGACTCGATATCGAAAAGATTAAAGAAAAAGCCCAGGAAAAGGGAATCGACACTACCGGCATGAGCGATGTGGATATACAGAATCTCATTTTCGTTGAAGGATTCAGCACGAGTGATAAAGTTACCGATATTTCAGGAAGAGGAGTAGGCATGGGTGTCGTCAAGACAAAAGTGACATCCGTAGGCGGTTCAGTCGACGTAAAGAGCGAAGTCGGACGCGGCACCACATTTACAATATATTTGCCCCTTACACTATCGATTATACAAGCGCTTCTTGTTAAAGTTAAAGATGAAACATTCGCGATATCGCTTGGATTTATTGAAAAAGTAATAAAAATAAACAAGGATGATATCAAATATTCAAATAACAGGGAGGTTATCGTATACAGAGATCAAATCATCAGGGCTCTCAGATTATCTGAAAAACTGCGTATTGAAAGCGATAATAAATCAGAAGGATTTGTGGTCATAGTAAAGTTAGGCGAAAAGCATTTAGGATTGATTGTCGATTCGCTTGTAGGGCAGCAGGAAATAGTCATAAAGCCTCTTGGCAAAAGCCTTAAAGGACTTAAACAATATGTGGGCTCAACAATACTCGGCGATGGCCGCGTAACGCTGATACTGGATATTGTATCAATAATATCGGAAAGGTGAAAAGGATGAATTACAAGGAATTAACCGACCTGCAGCTTGATGCGTTAAAAGAGATAGGCAATATAGGTGCAGGGAATGCTGCTACGGCGCTTTCACAGATGATACAGAAAAGAATCGATATGACAGTTCCTCAAGTTGATATAATGCCGATAGACAAAATCGTTTCCAGAATAGGCAAAGAGGAAGAGGAAGTTGTTGCAATCGAGCTTAGGATTTTCGGCGATGCGCCGGGGAATATGATATTCCTGGTGACCATGGCAAGTGCGTTCAGACTTGTTGAAATGTTGACCGGCCAGAAAGTTTCAGGCGGGTTGAATGAATTTCAAACATCAGCTCTTCAGGAGCTTGGGAATATACTGACCGGAGCATACATCAATTCACTGGTAAAATTGACCGGCATGATGATGATATCTTCGGTGCCTGCAATTTCTATAGACATGCTGTCTCCCCTGATCACAACTGTCTATATTGAGTCTGAACAATTTGAAGAGTACATGATGTCTATAGAGGCAAAGTTTACCGAGGGGGATAGAGATATAAAAGGATATTTTCTATATGTTCCTAAACCCGGCTCTCTTGAAAAACTTATGGGAGCCATAGGGCTTATGTA
>CALCDS010000310.1 GCA_937900065.1 uncultured Clostridiaceae bacterium
CCTGAAGGCGGCATGGCCTTTTATGGATTTTAGCGGTATTGTACCCAAACGGGGATCCCTGCTGTCTTCGCTGCTGCTTCTATTATCGCCAAGTACAAATACGCTGCCATATGGTACGTCGACTATAAAAGGATCCGACAGGGCATCTGTATATGTATTTGGCGATAGATATTCTTCATTCAGCTTTTCATCATTTATATAGATATTTCCATTGCTTATTTTGACAGTATCTCCCGGCATGCCTATTACCCTTTTTATGAAATATGAATTTTTCTCTATTGAAGGAGTGAATACTATTATATCGTATCGTTTAGGTTTTCCTATTTTATATCCTATTATATCAACGAAGATCCTTTCTCTGTCATGAAGTGTCGGCTGCATTGAAATACCGTTTATTGATAATACATCAAAAAAAAGAAGTTTTATTGTGACTACAATGGTCAATGCCGCTATAATTGCCTTGAACCATTCGATAGCTTCTTGATTTGGGTTTTTCTGCATATGTCTGCTCCCTTTCAATATTTTTCAAAATCGATATTTTGTATAGCTTTTGCTCTTTAGCTCTATTTAAAAAATGTGTTAATTTTTGAGCAATCCAAGTGAGCGGTGTGAATGCTTTTGCTAAGTTCTTGACGAAGTTGCCGAAGCAAATCCTAGAACTTTTGCGTGTCTGAACGAAGTGAGTTTGCAAAAGTTCTTGATGAGCGAGGCAATGAGTCTTAGAACTTAAAAAGCGTGAACTGGCGAACAGGATGCTCAAAAAATCAACGCTATACTTTAATATAGCCTACTTTTTCTATAGTATTGTCATCATTTCAAATACCATTCAGCCAAGCAGAGGCATTTATAGAGCAATGGTTTTGAAAATATGGTATTTGCTTTTTATATATTATTTTAATTGCAAAATATGTGGCTTAAGTATATAAAAAGGTGCCTCTATAGGTATATAATTTTTATGGATTCCGCATACTAAAGCTTATTAAAATATGGTATTGTTCATAATATATAGAAAATATAATTAATTGCATTTTTTTATATAATTTAAGAGGAAAAACTAAATATAAATAGAATATATAGGACAATTGGTTTTTTGCTGATTATTGCTTATATAATATAACCCGAGTATGCTTACATAGGTCTCATACCATATAAAATGTTCGGAAAATGGCTTGAGGACATTATCCTGAGCTTTTTAATAAAACAATATAAGGGGGAAGATTTGATGAAAGAATATCAAACAAATCAACTGAGAAATGTATGTCTTATCGGGCATGGTAGTACCGGAAAAACTACTTTAGCTGAAGCAATACTTTATGATTGCAAAGAAATAGATAGGATAGGCAGAGTTGAAGAAGGTACAACTACATTAGATTATGATGCTGAAGAAAAGAAAAGGCAAATAACAATAAGCACGTCAATCGCTCCATGCGAATGGAACAATGCAAAATTGAATATAATAGACACCCCTGGTTATTTTGATTTTGTTGGCGAAGTATTGGAAGGAATTAGAGCTTCAGATTCAGCTATCATTACGGTATGTGCGGTATCAGGACTGCAAGTCGGAACCGAGAAGGTTTGGAACTATTGCAAGGATGCCAATCTTCCAAAAGCTTTTTTCATCAATAAGATGGACAGAGAGAATGCAAACTTCGATAAGGTCCTATCGCAGATCAAAGATAAATTTGGTATATCAGTTGTTCCCCTTCAAATACCAATAGGAAAAGAATCAAATTTTAAAGGCATTGTTGATATTGTAAAAATGAAATCCAGGATTTTTGATGGAAAAACTGTTGTAGAGGGAGATGTTCCATCCGATCTGCTGGATGTTGCAAATGAATATAAATCATCGATAACTGAGGCTGTGGCGGAAAATGACGAGGCACTTCTTGACAAGTATTTAAATGAAGGCGAACTTTCCGCAGATGAGATCATTTCAGGTTTAAGGGCAGGCATTGCTAAATCCGAGATAGTTCCCGTATTTTGTGGATCTTCACTTACAAACAAGGGTGTAAAGAGCCTTTTGGATTCGATAGTTGATTATATGCCTTCACCTTTGGATGTCAGCGCTCCGGAAGGTACGAACCCAAAAATCAATGAAAAGTCCCTAAGAGAGGTAAAAGACAATGCCCCTATGTCTGTGTTTGTATTCAAGACAATCGCAGACCCATATGTTGGCAAACTTTCACTTTTTAAAGTGTTATCAGGTACGATATCGTCCGACTCAACAGTGTACAATCCAAGGCAGGAAAAGACGGAAAAAGTTGGTGCGCTTTATTTGCTCAGGGGGAGAAATCAGATTCCTGTTACCAAAATAAGCGCGGGAGACATAGGTGCAGTGTCAAAGCTGGCTGTGACTTCAACCGGGGATACGCTCTGCGATAGTTCCAATCCAATTGTATATAAAGGGATTGAATTCCCGAAGCCATGCATTTCCATGTCTATAAAGGCAAAATCCAAGGGTGATGAAGACAAGATATCTTCAGGACTTTCCAAACTTTTGGATGAGGATCCTACATTCAATGTATCAAGGGATGTTGAAAATGCTGAAACCATAATATCCGGAATGGGTGAAGTTCATCTTGATGTCATAGCCAAAAAGCTTCAGAATAAATTTGGAGCAGAAGTAACCCTCGATACTCCAAAAGTACCTTATAGGGAAACCATAAAGAAAGAGTCTGACGTACAGGGCAAGCATAAAAAACAATCAGGAGGTCATGGCCAGTACGGGGATGTTTACATCAAATTTGAACCGAATAAAGAAAGCACGGAGTTTGAATTTGTGGACCAAATAGTCGGAGGCGTTGTCCCAAGGCAGTATATACCGGCAGTAGAAAAGGGATTAAGGGAATGCATAAACCACGGAGTCTTAGCCGGCTATCCTGTGATAGGTTTAAGAGCAATACTCCATTACGGTTCATACCATCCCGTTGATTCTTCAGAAATGGCGTTTAAGGTTGCAGCTTCGATTGCATATAAAAAAGGATTGCAGAGCGCTGATCCGGTGTTGCTGGAACCTATAATGCATGTTGAAGTTACAGTACCTGATGAGTACATGGGAGATATAATAGGCGATCTTAATAAAAGAAGAGGAAAAGTGCTTGGCATGGAACCTAAAGATGGCCAGCAAGTCGTGATTGCTGAAGTTCCGCAGTCTGAACTCTTCAAATACGCCACGGATCTAAGGTCAATGACACAGGCCAGAGGTTCATTTACAATGAAGTTTGAAAGGTATGATGAAGTGCCTGCAAACATCAGTGCCAAGATAATTGAAGCATCCGCAAAGAATGCGTCCGGTGAACAAGAATAATATAAATCTCAAAATAGATAT
>CALCDS010000311.1 GCA_937900065.1 uncultured Clostridiaceae bacterium
CGAACAAGGATGCTCAAAATCAACATCTTTGTTAAACATAGCCAAAAATTATTTTGGTATGCTCCCTTTTAACTAACTTAAACATATCTCTTTCATGCAATCTATGAAATACAGCACATCTTTCTTTGTAACATCTTTGTTTGTGACAAAGCGCATAAAGCCGTCCTCTGATGGGAGTATTTTTATTCCTTTTTCAAACATCTTGCCGACTATGTAGCTGTCGTCTTTTCCAACACCCGACATATCGGCGAAGACCATGTTTATCTGAACCCTGTTTAGATCCACCTTTATATTAGGTATTTTTGAAAGCTCATCGGCAAGCAGCCTTGCATTTTCATGATCCACGTGCAGCCTTCCCCTCATCTTTGTAAGCGCCACTATTCCGGCTGCAGCGATCACACCTGACTGCCTCATTCCGCCTCCCATGAGTTTCCTGCTTTTCTTTGCTCTTTCTATGAATTCTTTTGAACCTGCGACCATTGAACCTATTGGCGCACATAAGCCCTTTGACAGGCAGAACATAACCGAATCCGTATATTTTGTGATTTCACGCACATCCACATTTAAATATAATGCCGCATTGAACAGCCTTGCTCCGTCGAGGTGAACAGGCACATCATACTTTTTAGCTATTGCATAAACATCAGCCATCTTATCGATTGGAACCACTGAACCGTCTGATCTTGCGTTTTCAAGACAGATGAGTCCTGTTTCAGGATAGTGTATGTTATTCTCCTTTCTGATTGTAGCCTCAACATCTTTGGCATCAAGATATCCCTTATCAGTGCGGAGAGTCCTAAGCTGCACTCCCGATATGACGGCTGCTGAACCGACTTCATGCGTGACTATGTGTGCATTGTCGGCCAGTATGACTTCGTCTCCGCACTTTGTATGGGTATATATCGCAGATTCGTTTCCCATTGTTCCGCTGACCACGAACATGGAAGCTTCTTTTCCAACTGCTTCGGCAGCCATTTCTTCAAGTTTTATTACAGTAGGATCTCCTTCCAGTACATCATCTCCGACCTCGGCTTCAAACATGGCTTGTCTCATTTCATCAGTCGGCAATGTAACCGTATCGCTTCTTAAATCTATAAATCTCATACTACCACTCCCGTCATGCAGAATTAATATATGCTTATTATAATTGCTTTAATTGTATAACACAACAAAAGGGCACATGCCGCTGACTATTCTGCCTATGATTTATTGATTTTTTAAACCTGTTTATAAATTGTTCAAACATTTTTACATTTTTGAAGAACCGTCCCCTAAAGCCGGCGATAAAACGCGGACTTAAATAGAATTACCGGATAACAAAAATCAACACCATACTTTAGCGGAGACTGTTAAAAAACCGCTCAATAAATCAAATAGGTGTTGCATAATGAACAAATGGTTCATTGTGCAACACCTACCTTTAATCTTTTTTATTTGTAGTGTCTGATTCAGCCAGCACATTTATGGTTTCTTTTATGGATTTATTTAAATTCTTTAGTTTTTTCCTCAATAATTCACATTTTTCCTTTAGTGCTGCGGATTCGCTATTTTCCGTTTCAGTTAAAAGCTTTTCATAAAGTTTTTCTATAGTATCTAATGCACCGGCCGTTTCATCGTATATAAGCTTTAGCATTTCTGCAGCATCGGGTTTCATTTGAGATTAATTGTAAATCTTGCTTTTGCTCTTGGTTTTCCTTTTGACCTCTTCTAAGTACGGAGCGTGGAATTCAAAGGATTTCTCATGCCCGCAGTTTGAGCAAACGCATGTCAATATATCATACATGAGATCATCTCTGCTCACTACTTCTTGATAATTTTGGAGGTATTCACCACCACATATCTCGCAAGGTGTCAGCTTTATTATCTCATATTCACTTTCAACATACCTCATTGCTTCTTGAGCGTTCATAAAATCCCTCCTCATCTTTGTAATCCCCTTTATAATATGGACTAGCCTTGGGGATATCTATATTATAAATCATATTCAAAAAAATTGCATTTAATTTATAGAGTTAAAATTATTTTCCGATGCTTTAAAATGCATTCCATACCATAATTGACCTAAACATAATCATATAATCTTACTAAGCACTTACTGCATATTTGCAATTGAAAGCTATTTCAGCAGGGTGCAAAATAAATCATATGGCAGGAGATTTTATGATAAATACGATATGGTTTTTCATGATATTTGCAGGAATTTTTCTTTCGTTTTTAAACGGGAGTGCAAAAGAGGTGGCTGATGCTTCAATAAAAGGCGGGACGGCTGCAGTGGAAATAACATTGGGACTTGTCGGAGTTATATGCATATGGTCGGGCATCATGAAAATTGCCGAGAAATCAGGACTTACCGACATAATAGGCAAGGCCTTGATGCCGTTTATTAGGATGCTCTTTCCTGAAATACCGAAAAAACATCCCTCAATAAGCGCCATTATAATGAACATGGCCTCAAATATGCTTGGACTTTCAAATGCCGCCACACCGTTTGGAATAAAGGCAATGGAGGAGCTTCAAAAGCTGAATGCAAACAAGGAAAGGGCAACCGATGCCATGGTTACATTTATTGTGCTCAATTCGGCATCTGTGCAGATAATCCCTGCAACTGTAATATCCATAAGGGCTGCGGCAGGCTCCAAGAATCCTTCTGAAATAGTAATAACTACGATTATATCGACCATATCTGCAGCAATCATAGGAATATTATCATGCAAGCTGCTTCAGAAAGAATATAAATAGGAGGGCATATGGTTAACATAATCAGACAGCTTTCAGTTTATTCAATTCCATTTATAATAATATTCGTACTGTTGTTTGGCTATTTAAAAGGTGTAAAATTATATGAGGCCTTTATAGAAGGCGCTGCGGACGGACTTAAAGTTTCCATAAAAATACTGCCGTACCTTATCACTATGCTGTTTGCCATTGCTATATTCAGGGAGTCCGGGATATTGGATATAATAACATATATTCTATCGCCTGTTTTGAAAATCATAGGGGTCCCTCCCGAGGTATTGCCGCTCGTCTTGATGAAACCCATGTCCGGAAGCGGATCCCTTGGCATAACGGCCGATATATTGAGAGAATACGGGCCTGATTCCATTGTGGGCAGAATTGCATCTACGATGATGGGTTCCAGCGAAACCGTATTATATACCATGGCTGTTTATTATGGGGCCATCGGTATAAAAAAAATGAGGCATACGCTTGCCTGCGCGCTGATTGCCCATATAGCAGGGGTGATTGCATCCTGCATAATATGCAAGATCATTTTCAAAGTATGATAATGCTTTGAAAATGCAGCTGCTGATTGGACTTTGAATAATAAAGTGTATATTGACAGAAAATAGATATAGAAGTATAATTTTTTTATATATCTGATACTATGATGTTGATGGGAAGAGTAAATAGCGTGATATGCTGATTGGACGGCATTGTTTATTGTATTTAGCAAAAATGCTTTTCCATAGAAGAGAGCCGGGTATGGTGAAAGCCGGTGCAGACGACGCTATTGAACATGGACCCTGAATCGTGCGGCTGAAGATCATCTGAGGGTGCGTATGCATTGTTGATTGATTGTGTAAGCTGTGCCGGAGGCAGCCGTTATAACTGCAAGGTGATTATCTGTCACTTGCCAAGTCCCATGCCGAGCGTGGGAGAAATAGGGTGGTACCGCGTACAACTCGCCCCTTCTGTAAGAAGGTGCGGGTTTTATTTTTATATAGATGGCTCTTTTATTTTTAGAGCATTTGCTTTTAAGGGGCTTTTATTTACTCAATCAAGAATTAGTTTAGGAGGGTTAGAATGACTGAGAAGAAGACTTATTATATTACGACGCCTATATATTATCCAAGCGATAAACTTCATATAGGCAATACCTATACAACTGTGGCTGCAGACGCCCTGGCCAGATTTAAAAGGCTGACAGGGTATGATGTCATGTTTTTGACCGGGACTGATGAGCACGGTCAGAAAATACAGAGGATTGCACAGTCAAAAGGCGTTACTCCAAAAGAATATGTGGATGTTATAGTTGCCGGGATAAAGGATCTGTGGAAACTCATGGATATATCATATGATAAGTTCATAAGGACCACAGATGATTATCATGAAAAGACAGTGCAAAAAATATTCAAGCAGCTTTATGACCAAGGGGATATTTACAAGGGATTTTATGAAGGCTTATATTGTACTCCATGTGAAGCATTCTGGACGGAAACACAAGCTGTGGGCGGAAAGTGTCCTGACTGCGGAAGGCCTGTGGAGCGGACAAAGGAAGAAGCTTATTTCTTTAAGATGTCAAAATACCAGGACAGGCTCGTAAAATATATAGAGGAGCATCCTGATTTCATACAGCCTGAATCCAGAAAAAACGAGATGATAAATAACTTCTTAAAACCCGGGCTTGATGATCTTTGCGTATCAAGGACATCTTTTTCATGGGGCATACCTGTAAGCTTTGATCCAAAGCATGTCGTATATGTATGGATCGATGCTCTGTCAAACTATATAACCGCTTTGGGTTACGGCCAGGAGGATGACTCCAATTATAAGAAATACTGGCCTGCGGATGTGCAGCTTGTGGGAAAAGATATTGTAAGGTTCCATACCATAATATGGCCTATAATGCTTATGGCCCTGGGACTGCCGATTCCTAAAAGAGTGTTTGGCCATGGATGGCTGCTTGTGGATGGGGGCAAGATGTCGAAATCCAAAGGGAATGTGGTTGACCCGGTTGTTCTTGTAAACCATTTTGGAGTTGATCCTGTAAGGTATTACCTGCTGAGAGAGATCCCATTCGGTTCCGACGGGCTGTTTAACAATGAGTTATTCATCAAGAAATTAAATTCAGATTTGGCAAACGATTTGGGAAACCTTGTATCAAGAACAGTCACAATGATTGAAAAATATTTTGGAGGCAGCGTACCTGCTCCGAGTGCAAGAGAAGATGTGGATGATGAGCTTATAAATCTTGCATCAGAACTTCCAAGGGAAGTAGAAAAATTGATGGATGACCTTAAGATAAGCGATGCACTCGATGAAATATGGAAGCTTGTGGGCAGAGCAAACAAATATATAGATGAGACGACCCCTTGGGCTCTATCTAAAGATGAGAGCAAAAAAGAAAGATTAGCCTCGATATTATATAATCTTTGTGAGACCATAAGGATAATATCCGTGCTGATTTCGCCTTTCCTGCCGTCAACATCTCCTAAAATAAATTCGCAGCTTGGCATAGACAAGAGCCTTACCACCTGGGAAAGCCTTGACGGATTTGGAAAGTTTAAACCCGGAGTCAAAGTTAAAAGGGGTGAAGTACTCTTCCCGAGAATCGATGTCGAGGGCAAGCTTGCGGAACTGGATAAGATCAGGGAAAAACAGGAAAGTGAGGCCCGCAAGGAGGATGCTACATCCGGCAGGGATAATAAAGCCGAGCAGACAAAGCCTGAAATCACAATGGATGATTTTGCAAAGCTTGATTTAAAAACGGCAAAGGTGACTGCTTGTGAGAAGATCAAGGGTTCTGATAAACTCTTAAAGCTTCAGCTCGCTGTCGGCGGAGAGACAAGGCAGGTCGTATCCGGAATCGCAAAACAATATACTCCTGAGGATATGATCGGAAAGACGGTCATACTTGTTGCAAATCTAAAGCCCATAAAGCTTAGGGGTGAGGATTCATTCGGAATGATACTGGCAGCTGAAGGCGACGGGAAGCTGTCTTTGGTAACCATGGACAGCGATATAGCCCCGGGTTCGAGTGTAAGATAACAGACCTGTTATGGAGGTGGCAGCATGATTTTTGATTCTCATGCCCATTATGATGATGAAGCTTTTGAAAAAGACAGACAGCAGGTAATAGAAGAAGTGACCAAAAGCAATGTCGGGTATATCGTAGATGCAGGTTCGGATATAGAATCCTCCAGATTGGCTGTAGAGCTTTCAGAGAAATTTGAGAATGTTTATGCGGCTGTGGGAATTCATCCTCTTGATGCCGATAAATTTGACAAGGACAGCATATTGGCGATAAGAGAGCTTTGCTCCAATAGAAAAGTCGTGGCCATAGGCGAGATCGGGCTTGATTATTATTATAAGGGAGCAGAAAAGGAAACACAAAAAAGCATATTTAAAAAGCAGCTGGATCTTGCACTAGAGCTTAACCTTCCTGTCGTGATACATGACCGGGAAGCCCATGGCGACACATATGATATCATAAAAGAATATCAAAGCCGTAATTTAAGAGGAGTGTTTCACTGCTACTCTGGAAGCCTTGAAATGGCAAGGCAATATATAGGTATGGGTTTTTATATAGGATTCACCGGCGTCATAACATTTAAAAATGCCAAAAAAGCAATTGAAGTTTTAAGCGGCATACCGTTAAATAGGATTCTGATAGAAACCGATTGCCCATACCTTACGCCTGTGCCTTTTAGAGGAAAAAGGAATGATTCCAGGTATCTTAAATATGTAATAGATAAGGCTTGTGAAGTGTTAAACCTTGATCAACCTTTTTTCGAGGATTTGACCTGCAGGAATGCAAAGACCTTATTTGGAATATAGTCTTAAAATTCAATATCGCCGCATAGCCATAAAAATAGGTGCGTGTGAGTTTTCACATGGACCTATTTTTTATGGGCATAGGGTATTTTTAAAAGGAAGTGCCTGACAGCATGCCTGTATACATATGGAATTAATGGATATAATTAATATATAATACTAGATATAGAAGTAAACAAACGGGAGAAATTAGAAGATGAGTATCGCTTATTTGACACGAATTATAGTATATAGTATAATTTTACATGTTGCCTTTTTCTCCCTAAAGGAGGTTGATGTATGAAGATTAGATTCAAAAATAAACATACTGTTTATTTTTCGAACCATCCCATACTGATAACTGCATGCATGCTTGTAGTAATTGTGATGATTGCTTTGGCATTGGCTTTGCAAAAAGAAATACTGATAATCGATGGTACAAAGGAAACCGATGTTGTGACCTACAAAAATACGGTGGATGATGTGCTGAAGCAGAGCAAAATCAGTTTGAATCCTAAAGACAGAATCTGGCCATCACTTGAAGATAAGATAGAGGACGGCACAAAGATAAGCATAAAGAGGGCCGTACCTGTAAAAGTGGTTGCTGATGGTAAGAGTATGTCATTTTTATCCGCGGAGGATACCGTGGCCGATGTGCTGGATGCTGAAGATATAAGCTATGGAAAAGAGGACATAATCGATCCTGAACCTGATACGATCGTATCCGATAACATGGAAATCAGGATCGTAAGGGTTATGGAAAAGGAAATAACCGAAAAGCAGAAAATTGCTTATTCTAAAGATGTCAAGGAAGCACCTGATTTGGAAAAGGGAGCGGAAAAGGTACTTCAAAACGGCAGAGATGGTGAAAAATTATTAAAGATTAAAATAAAATATGAGGATGGAGTAGAAAAGAGCAGGGAAGTAGTGGATGAAGAAATATTAAAGCCTGCAATCAACACCCTTATAGCAGTTGGCACTTTAAACTCGAAGCTCACTTCGAGGGGTGAGATGATAAGATTCAAAAAAATGCTTACGATGAGGGCTACATGTTATACGGATAATGTAGCATGTACAGGTAAAACGGGCGGAAATACGGCGACAGGAACAAAGCCGAGAAGAAACTCCAATGGAAGCAAGTGGAGTACGGTCGCCGTGGATCCCAAGGTAATACCTCTAGGCACGAAACTCTACGTAGAAGGTTACGGATATGGTATAGCCGAAGACGTTGGAGGAGCTGTAAAAGGAAATAAAATAGACCTGTTCTTTACCGATGGGACCAAGGAATATGAAAATTGGGGGAGAAGAAAGGTAAGAGTATATATACTGGAATAAGATTTTTCAAGTTTAAAATCCATTTGAACCTTATCCTAAAGTGGATGAAATTTCAGGCAAGCTAAAGCAGGGTGGATACCCTGCTTTATTTATAGTCTATGTTTATCAGAGCCTAACATTATTTTGCATTTTGTTTAATGTGGCTTTTGCTTAAGATTATTTTATATCTTAAAGTATAATGTTGATTTTTTGAGCAATCC
>CALCDS010000312.1 GCA_937900065.1 uncultured Clostridiaceae bacterium
CCTGTAAGTTTATCTATAATCCTCACGCTTCCAAACCCGGTATCCAAAAGCAGCCTTCCTGCTCCGCCTTCCAATACATCGCCTATTATTGCCGCATCTTTTCCTATATCAAATTTTCTAAGCTTGTTTAACAAATCATCAGCAATTGCGCTGTCTGCAATTATTACGACTTTGCCTTCATTGGCAGCATACAGGGGATCTATTCCAAGCATATCGCTTGCAGTCCTCACTTCATCCTTCACAGGTATAAAGTCTTTGTAAATCTTTATATCATAGCTTGTACCTTCTATAAATTCCTTAAGAGTGGTTGCAAGCCCTCCCCTTGTCGGATCCCTCATTATCTTTATGCCATCCTTAAACTCGATCGCTGTTTTTGTGAGGCTGCTTATAGGAGCACAGTCAGATTTTAACACGTCAGAGTCAAACAATTTCTCCCTTGCCGCCATTATTGCAAGTCCATGATCTCCAATACTTCCAGATACTATTACCTTATCATCCCCCTTTATTCTTAAGTTGCCAAGCATAATATTCTTATCCACTGTTCCTATTCCTGATGTGTTTATATAAATACCGTCGCAGCGGCCCTTTTCAACCACTTTGGTATCGCCTGTAACCACCTCTACTTTGCATGCGTCAGCGGTTTGCTTTATAGAGCTGACGATTCTTACCAGAGAGTCGGTTGGAAAGCCTTCCTCTATTATGAGAGAAAGGCTTAAATATTTAGGAGTGCCGCCGCATACCGAAATATCGTTTACGGTTCCGCACACACAGAGTTTGCCTATATCACCTCCCGGGAAAAAAAGAGGCTTTATAACAAAACTATCTGTGCTGAAAACCAGCCTTTCACATTTCAAATCAATATATGCTCCATCATTTAACTTATCCAGTTCGGTATTGGATAATGCAGGAAGCAATATGCTGTTTATAAGTTCAGAGGTTTTCTTCCCTCCGCTTCCATAACTCATTGAAATATATTTATCCAAGTTCACACCACCTAGCTATGCAATTCATTATATAATTTGCTCAATTGTGCAGCCATTTTCAATCGAGAGGTGCTGCTTTGTGAGCATGCTGCTGTAAAACCAGCAGCATATTAAAATCATATCATGTTTCGATACTTATAAGCTGCAGCACACGAGCCTTCCGAGGAGACCATGCAAGGCCCCACTGGGGAGTCGGGAACGCATTCTTTTCCAAAAAGCGGGCAGTTTGAAGGATCTATCAATCCCTTAACAACATCGCCGCATTTGCACGGTGTGTTTTTTATCTCATCTGTCAGCTTTATTTTGAATTTAACTTCAGCATCAAAGCGGCTGTATTTTTCTCTTATCTTAAGGCCGCTGTTTTTAATCATGCCCAAGCCCCTCCATATATCGTCGCGTGGTTTGAATACCTCATATACTGCATCCCTCGCAGCTGAATTTCCTTCAAAGCTTACAAGGCGGGTATACTCATTTTTGACTTCGCCCCTGCCTTCAGCGATTTCCTTTGCAATAAGAAACAAGGAATTCAATATATCAACAGGTTCAAACCCGCTTATCACTCCGGGTATAGCGTATTCATACTGCAAAAACATGAAACCCTTCTGCCCCAATATCACGGCAACATGTCCGGGAAGAAGAAAACCGTCTATCTTGACCTCTTTGCTTTCAAGAAGCGAGCGGATTGCAGGCTCAATCACCTTGTGAAGGCTGAATATCGAAAAATTATCGACTTTTCTTTTGTAAGCCTCCATCAGTGCCGAAGCAGCGGCAGGAGCCGTGGTCTCAAAGCCTATGCCCAAGAACACAACTTCACGGTCAGGATTATCGATTGCAATATCAAGAGCATCCATAGATGAATACACGGCTTTTATATCTGCTCCCATCATCCTGCTTTTTTCAAGTGAAATATCTTTTCTGGTCCCTGGGACCCTTATCATATCCCCATAAGTTGTTATTATAATATCCTTATTCATCGCTAAATTGCATATATCATCTATTCTTTCAGAAGGTGTCACGCACACAGGGCATCCGGGCCCAGATATCAGATTTATCCCCTTAGGAAGCATCTGTTTTATTCCGGCCTCAGCGATTGCCATTGTATGGGTGCCGCAAACTTCCATTATATTTATATCTTTAACATCAAGAGACTCTATTGCTTTCCTTAATGTTTTTACATCATCCTTGTTTCTGAACAAATCCTTTGCAAGCATTTACAACCTCCCGTACAGCTTCTAGATTCTCCTGTGCCATTTTTCTAGTCAGCTTTTCTATTGCAAATCCCGCATGCACGATGACATAGTCCCCAACCTCTGCATTCTTTATAAAATCTATCCTTATATTGCGCTTTATTCCATCCATTTCAGCGACAGCATTTTTTTCATTTATTGAAACAATCTTGAGCGGAACCGCCAGGCACATCATAACCACCCCCGTTTTGTGCAATAACAAGCTGTCCTAAACTTACGCCCTCATCATTTGTCGATACCCTTCTATGAATATATACGTCAAATCCATTTTCTTTGAGCTTCTCCCTAAACTTGTGCAGCAAAATCATGTTCTGGAAAACACCTCCCGAAAGCACTACCCTTTCAAGACCTGTGTCATGCCTTATCATACCGCATATTTTAACTCCGACCTCTACAAGCGTGTTGTGAAATGCCGAAGCGATTTTTGATATATCCCTGCCATATTGCATCGATTTTACTATGGAATCTATCGTAGGGCGCCAATCGTATATATACATTCCCTTCTCTTTATCTATGCCGTAATTTAAAATGTCCTTTGAATATGCATCAGATACGGTTTCAAGCTTGATTGCACCTTGTCCTTCATAGGCCGCCCGGCTGCATATTCCAAGCAATGCGGCCGCACCGTCGAAAAACCTGCCGCAACTTGATGTATCGGGTGAGTTTATACCCCTTGAAACCATTCTATAAAGCGTATCAATCGCCTTTTTATCGCCTTTTAGATCAGGCAGCAGATAAACGTAATCTATAAAATTATCCCCATAAGTTTTTATAAGATAGCTTAGGGACATTTTATACAAATCCTCCACAGCCTTGTCCCCGCCAGGCATTGGGGCTTTCAAAAAGCTTGCGGCACGGGTAAAATGCGAGTACCCTCCTGTAAGTATCTCGCCTCCCCAAATTGTGCCGTCAGTACCAAGGCCTGTCCCATCCCATGTTACGCCTATCACATCTCCTCTTATATTGTTGTCAGCCATACAGCTTGCCATATGTGCATGGTGATGCTGTATATAAACTTTTTTGATTGATTCCAGACTGTTTGCATACTCAGTTGAAAGATAATCCGGATGCAGATCGCAGGCCACTATCTCAGGCTCTATCTTAAACAAACGCTTGAATTTATCTATCTGCTCTTCATAGTGGCATAAAGTTTCATAATTCTTTAAATCGCCTATATGCTGGCTTAAAAAAACATACCTTCCCCTGCTTATCGAAAATGAGGCTTTCTGTTCAGCGCCGCAGGCAAGTATGGGTTCAAGATCCATATCAAGTTTTATTGGAAATGGAGCATAACCTCTTGACCGCCTTAGAAAATATTCCCTGCCATCTACAACCCTGAGCACTGAATCATCACATCTCGTATTTATTTCCCTGTTATGCATCAAAAAATAATCAGCAATGTTTTTTAATTTTGAAATTGCATCTTCATTCTTATATATGATAGGATCGTCAGATATATTGGCACTGGTCATGACCAGCAAATCCAAATCTTTATCCTCGAAAAGAAGGTAGTGCAGCGGTGTATAAGGAAGCATAAATCCAATATAATCCGTATCAGGGGCAACTTCATCAGGAATGATACAATTATCTAGTGCTTTTACAAGAACGATCGGTTTTCTTATGCTTTCAAGCATATTTTTTTCTGATTCCGTGACATATGCATACTTTGATATCGACTCTATATCCCTGCTCATCATGGCAAAAGGTTTTTGCTCCCTATGCTTTCGCTTTCTCAATTCCGTGACAGCATGGGCGTTTAAACCGTCGCATGCGAGATGAAAACCTCCTAATCCTTTAATCGCAACTATATTTCCGTCTTTTAACTTTTGAATCACATTTCTTATGGGATCGCCGTCAATGCTTGTACCATACTTATCAAACAGCTTTAACTTAGGCCCGCATTCGGGGCAGCAGTTAGGTTGAGCATGGTATCTTCGGTTTTCAATATCATGATATTCTCTGTTGCATTCAAAGCACATCGGGAACTTGGACATCGTAGTCCTATCCCTATCATATGGAAGGTCCTTTATAATCGTAAATCTAGGACCGCAGTTGGTACAATTTATAAAAGGGTACCTATATCTTTTATTTTTAGGATCCATCAGTTCCCTATAGCAATCCTTGCATGTTGAAACATCAGGCGATACCAATACAAAACCTTCTTTATCGCAATCGCTTTTTATTATTTTGAACTCTGTATAATTTTTGACATTTGAATATTCGACTTTAATATCTTCAATAACGGCAAGTGCCGGTGCTTTTTTAGGTATGTCGACTATAAAATTATGGACTGCTTCCTCCTCACCCTCTATATCTATATTTACTCCGGATGTTGAATTTTGCACCCATCCTTTTAAATCATATTTGTTAACGAGCTTATGGATAAAGGGCCTGAATCCAACGCCCTGCACGATCCCGAATATACTTATTGTGCTCCGTACCTTTGGCATATAATCATCATCCTAAACCATGTTGAGTGTCGCAAATCAAATTTTTAATCATATCTTTTTATAACAGTTCAATACCAAAACAGCATGTAATATGTTCAAAATTTTCAGTTTGTCCTGTCAAAATTTAATATCTAATATTAACCAGTACAAATTATATTATACTAATTTTAAGCTATAATTGCCATATTTCGTAAACGATATTTTAAATAAGCTGCAACTTTTTTTTCAATTTACATAAAATTATTTTTAGTCTAAAAAAGCAAATTGTTATATATTTAACATATGATGATTATAGTACACTCCTGCAATCTATGAATATTCAATATGATAACTGTTATATAATATTTTTCACTTTATTATAATAGCATCAATATTTACAGTTTTGAGATGGCTAT
>CALCDS010000313.1 GCA_937900065.1 uncultured Clostridiaceae bacterium
AAGTCAGAAAGAAAATGGGTATCAAAGGAAGAAATCCAGGATGTGATACATGCAGCAACATGTCCTGTGAATTAAACCCAAGAAAGAAAAATTCAGATTATCCTAAAAACTGCGGGTGCAGTAAAGGCGGAGAGTACAAAGGCGAAGTTGAAGAACTGGTAGAGGCAGTAACAAAGAAGGTTTTAGAGGCCCTTAAAAAATAGTAGGAGCCTTATCAGCGGAGAATCGACATTATAGCTTTGTCATAGCCGAATCAAATGATTCAAAGGAGGTATTTTATGAACGCTCAGGCATTGGGATTGATTGAGGTAATCGGGCTTACTGCTTCAATGGAAGCAGCCGACGCCATGGTAAAAGCTGCGGACGTATTGCTTTTAGGCACGGAAAAGATAGGTTCCGGAAGGGTGTGCGTGATGGTAAGGGGAGATGTCGGCGCCGTGAAAGCTGCTGTTGATGCGGGAGCAAATGCAGCGCAGAAGCTTGGCGAGGTTCTGGCAGTCAATGTGATTCCAAGACCTTCAGATCAGATAGAACCTTTACTTCCGGCGTAAGAAGGGAAGCTTGAACTACGTAGTTGGAGGTGTGCCTCCAACGAATAGGAAATTTTTAATTTAAAACTTGGCTCATTATAAGGAGGGAACATGATGGGACATTCACTGGGATTTATTGAGACGAGAGGCTTATCTGCGGCTATAGCTGCGGCAGATGCCATGGTAAAAGCTGCGGATGTAAAGCTGAAACCGCAATTTGTGAAAATAGGATCTGGATATGTAACGACGATGATCGAAGGTGAAGTAGGAGCTGTAAAAGCTGCTGTTGAAAGCGGCCGTACGGCAGCTGAAGGGCTTGGAGAGATAATTTCGGTGCATGTGATTGCAAGACCGAGTGATGATGTGTATGACTTGTTTTTTAATAAATAAGGAGGAGTGAAATATGAAAGGCCAAGCTTTGGGAATGGTGGAAACCAGGGGATTGGTTGCAGCTATAGAAGCAGCAGATGTGATGGTGAAGGCAGCTGATGTAACTCTTTTAGGGTATGAAAAAGTAGGGTCAGGTCTTGTTTCGGTAATGGTGTCAGGAGATGTGGGCGCCGTAAAGGCTGCTGTGGAGGCAGGAGTTACAGGAGCGGGACATATCGGCGAAGTTGTAAGCAGTAATGTAATAGCCCGTCCTGATGCAAGGATAGATGACATACTTCCGAAACCCCCAGTAAAAGTTGAGAAGGAATAACTATGTATATAGGAAAAGTGATCGGAAATGTTGTAGCCACACGCAAAGATGAAAAGCTGATAGGAAGCAAATTGCTTGTCATCAAATTGGAGGAAGGCATGCCCAGGTCGGCAAGAACGATTGTGGCAGTTGATGCGGTCGGGGCAGGCAAAAATGACAGGGTGATAATATGTACCGGAAGTTCTGCAAGGTATGGACTTAAAGATATCGAATCACCCGTGGATTCTGTTGTTGTAGGCATAATAGATGATTTAAACACTTAGGCTCTGTTTAACAAATATGTTTATTCTTTGAGCATCCTGCTCGCCTGTTCACACTTTATAAGTTCTAAGTCTTATTGTTCTCGCTCATCAAGAACTTTTGCAACTCGCTATGCGAAGTCACAAAAGTTCTAGGATTCACTTCGGCAATTTCGCCAAGAACTTAGCAAAAGTGCTCACACCGCTCGCTTGGATTGCTCAAAAAATCAACATTACATTTAAACATAGCCAATAGTTAAATTGGGAGTTGAGTCAAATGTTAGATGAGGATAAGATTTCTCTAATTGTAAAACGCGTGCTTGAGAATCTTGAAAGTACCAGCCCATCAAACGAAAGCAAGGTTTCAAATGCAAAGGCAAGCTTGACTTCGGAGAGGGGAATATTTGCGGATTTGGATACTGCAATGTATGCCTGTCATACAGCCCAGAGGGCATTTGAGAAAATGTCCCTTAAAAAGAGAAAAGAAATAATACAGTCTATAAGGGATGAATGCGTGAAGAATGCACAAAGGCTGGCTGAAATGGCAGTTGAATGTACAGGCTATGGAAGGGTGGATGACAAGACCCAGAAGAACATAAATGCTGCCGTGCTTACTCCGGGGGTTGAGGATATTCCATCAAAAATAATGACAGGGGACAATGGCGCAACATTCATAGAAAGGGTTCCAATGGGGCTTATAGTCGCGCTGACTCCTGCAACACATCCGGCAGCCCTTATAATAAACAATGCCATCGCAATGCTTTCAGGAGGCAACTCAATATTTGTGTGCCCTCATCCGGCAGCCCAGACAGCCAGCCGCGAGACTATAAAAGTAATAAATGATGCCATAGTCAAAGCCGGCGGGCCTGAAAATTTAATAGTTGCGCTTGACAGGGTCGACCTCAAGCTTGTTGACGCTGCATGCAGGCATAAATACTGTGACATGATATCTGCAACAGGCGGACCTGCTGTTGAAGAGATGGCCTTAAAGTGCGGCAAAAAGGCCATAGTCGGCGGGCCTGGAAATCCTCCGGTGCTTGTCGACGAGACAGCAGACATCAAAAAGGCTGCAAAGGCAATAATCGATGGAGGCACATTCGATAATAATGTGCTGTGCATTGCAGAGAAGGAAATCATAGCAGTGAGTAGCATTGCTGATGAGTTGCTGTATGAGCTTTCAAAAAATAAATGCTATATGCTGGATTCAAAAGAGGCAAAGGATGTTACCGAGCTGGTTGTAATCGATGGAAAAGTCAACAAAAAATATATAGGCAAGGATGCATCCTTGATATTGAATGATGCGGGCATACATGTGACTGAAGATTACCGTGCCGCAATAATGGATGTGCCGTTTGAGCATCCGCTTGTTGGAATAGAACAGATGCTTCCCGTATTCCCTCTTGTAAGGGCCAGGGACTTTGAGGAGGCATTGAAATATGCAAAAGAGGCTGAACATGGCTTTGGGCATACTGCGATGATACATTCAAAGGATATTGAGAGGATAACCAGATACGGAAGGGAAATGAATGTGATAATCATGGTGGCAAATGCGCCTTCAGGAGCAGGATTAAATGTCAAAGGAGAAGGACATTATACCCATACCATTTCGGATACAGGTGAAGGCGTATGCACTCCGGTGGACTTTACAAAGGAGCGCAGGTTTATAATAGGAAATTCTTTGAGGTTCGTATAGGAGCTGAGCAAATGGAAATAAAAAATATAGCTGACAGCGTGAGGAATGGAGGAGTCGTCGGAGCAGGCGGAGCAGGATTCCCGACTCATGTAAAGTTGAACTGCAAAGTGGATACGCTTGTTATAAACGCAGCGGAATGTGAACCCCTGATCATGGTGGATCAGCAGCTTCTTGAAAACAGAACAAAGGATATACTCGCAGGAGTTGAGGTTGCATTGAAGGCTGTCAGCGCTAGAAAAGCGATAATAGGGATAAAGTCAAAGCACAAAAAAGCAATCAAAGCTTTGAAGTCATCGCTTGCTGATTTTTCAAACATAACCATACATGAGCTTGGAGATTTTTATCCTGCCGGAGATGAACAGGTGCTTGTATTTGAGACGACAGGCAGGATAGTGCCTGAAGGAGGAATTCCGCTTGCAGCTGGCGTTGTGGTAATAAACGTTGAAACCATTCTAAATATATATAACAGCATTCTCGGCATTCCTGTAACTGAAAAGTATGTAACGGTAGCCGGAGAGGTAAAAAATCCTATGACAGTTAAAGTACCCATAGGTTCAAAAGTCATTGATCTTATAAGGCTTGCAGGAGGGACTAAGCTAAAGGATTATGTGCTTTTGGACGGAGGACCGATGATGGGGAAAATCATAGGATTGGATTCGGTTGTCACCAAGGTTACAAAGGGAATAATAGTGCTTCCGCCTGACCATAGAATCATAATCGCCAAAACCTTAAATATATCGCATGCGATTAAAAGAAGCATGTCAGCATGCTGCCAATGCCGAATTTGTACGGATATGTGCCCGAGATTTCTTCTTGGCCACGGCATACGGCCCCACATGATAATGAGAGCCGTGGCATATGGCATAACATCGGATAACAGCACAATAACGAGTGCAATGCTTTGCAGCGAATGCGGAGTCTGCGATATGTTTGCATGTCCAATGGGGCTGTCGCCAAGGCAAATCAATATGGCAATAAAAAAGCAGCTTGCTGCGGGCGGATATAAGAACACACATAAAAATAAACCTAAAGAAGTATCGGGATTTCGGGATTACCGGAAAGTTCCGGTTAAAAAACTGATTGACAGATTGGATATAAAAAAATGGGATAAGCCTGCCTTGCTCACAGGGGCGGATTATCACCCCGATGAAGTGGATATATGTTTAAGCCAGCATATCGGCAAGCCTTCAGTGCCAATAGTGGTTCCTGGGGAAAGCGTAGAGAAGGGGCAACTTATAGCAAAGATTCAGGAAGGCTTGCTGGGCTGCAATATGCACGCAAGCATAAAAGGAACGGTTAAAAGCGTGGACAAAGATAGTATTGTCATAACGAGGCGATAGATGCCACCTTACCTCTATAGGTGGTGGGTACAGCTCCGGTTTTCAGACGGTGAGCATATATACCGCCTCGCTCTAACGTGCAAAGGTAAGAAAATTTTTCTACAGCCGAAAAATTTTCTACTGATGCGTTATAAGCCGTTTTAAGGAGTGAGTATCATGTCAAAGGCAATAGGACTGCTTGAAATAAACAGCATTGCTAAAGGAATCGAGGCTGCCGATAATTTGCTGAAGACTGCAGATGTAAAGATGATCCGCGCTTCATCGGTATGTCCGGGAAAATTCATTGCACTGTTTAGCGGCGATGTAAGTTCGGTCAAAAGTGCCATAGAATCCGGGAGGAGAATTGCAAAAGATGCACTCTATGACAGTTTTTTGCTTGCCAATGTGCACGAGAGCGTTTTCCCGGCGCTATATGGCACCACACAGATTGAAAAGTACGGCGCCC
>CALCDS010000314.1 GCA_937900065.1 uncultured Clostridiaceae bacterium
GCATATTCGATAACTTATATAATGCAATTTCAAGGAAGCATGGTATAATGTAAACTAGTTGGTTAAAAATATTCTCATCACAAGCTTGCGTTTGGCGTAAAGGATTATCTTATAATAGGGAATAATCATAATGAGGAAAAGGCAAAGGGAGATAGACTCATGCAGGGTTTCATTATTCAAATCATAAATCAATTCGGATATTGGGGAGTAGGCATTTTGATTGCCATAGAAAATATTTTTCCTCCAATTCCATCGGAAGTGATTTTGACATTTGGGGGATTCATGACCACATATTCGAATTTGAATGTGTGGATGGTAATTTTATCTGCTACCGTGGGGGCGGTGTCAGGAGCACTTGTTCTATATGGAGTTGGACGCTTGATAAAGCCCGAATATTTAAAAAAGCTGCTTTTGGGGAAAGTTGGGAAAACACTTCATCTGCAGCCTGATGATATAATCAAGGCTCGAGCTTGGTTTGCACGAAAAGGAAACTTGACGGTATTATTCTGCCGCTTTGTACCAATAGTTCGAAGCCTGATTTCAATTCCGGCAGGGTCGGCAAAAATGAATTTAGGAGTATTTCTTGTTTTCACGACAATAGGCACGGCTATCTGGAACACTGTACTCGTGTGGCTTGGAGTACTTGCAGGTGAATCGTGGGAAAGGATTGTGCAGTATATGGATACTTATTCCACTATAACCTTGCTGGTAATAGCATTTGCTACTTTTATTTTTGGGGTTGTTTTTTATAAAAGAAGGTTTAAAGATAGGGAAGAGGAGTAAAAAATAAAAAGCCGGTTTTGCCGGCTCTTTATTATAAAAGGGGGATAATAATTATATTTTCAAACTAGCCAAATTAGTTTGATTTGGTTAACTACATTATCATAATAGCTTATGAATTTTAACATAATGTTGACATATTGTGAACAATATATGAATTCTTGTGGTTATAATAATATGGGTATGACTAAAAACCTGCGGCTGGTATAAGAAGTTAATTTTGAAACTATGATTATATTACATGCATATGATATAATTTTTTGCAAAAAAGATATGCAGCTGTGAGCTTGTAAATATCTGAACATTTAATTTATGGAAAGATGACATCATCTTGGATGATTAGGAATTTTTCCATTTAAATTCGCTGTTTTGATCTTATAAGGAGGGTTTAAAATATGTATAAAATGATTGTAATGGATATGGATGGTACGCTGTTGACCGACGACAAAAGGATATCGGACAGGAACAAAAAAGCTTTGAAGGATGCTGCAAATAAGGGAGTAAAGATTGCCATATCTACAGGAAGGATATTCACTTCAGCCTTGGTATATGGAAAAATGATAGGAGTGGATGTCCCTATAATCTCATCAAATGGAGCGTATATAAGGGAAGAGGATAAGGACGAAGTTATTTATGTAAGGATATTGGGCGAGGAAAATATAAGGAACATTTTAAATACAGCTCAAAAATATGGTTTAAACTACAGCATGTTTTCATGGAATGCATTGTTTGCCGAGACGCTGATACATACGTCTTTAAACTATGCAAAATGGAACGAGAATCTTCCTGAAGATCAAAAAGTCAAAATCGTACGTGTAGACAGATCTCAATGGGATAATGTGATTGAGGAAAACAAGGGCAGTATTTTAAAAATGGTAATGACTAGTGAGGACAAGGAGTCGCTGGCTAAATGCAGCAAGGAATTAAAGACGTTTGACATTGAGGTGACAAGCTCATATCCCATAAACATTGAAGTGATGAATAAAGGAGTGAGCAAAGGAAATGCCGTAGAATTTTTAGCAAAATATTATAAACTCGATAGAAGCGATATCATATGCATGGGCGATAATGATAATGACGTCTCGATGATTAAATATGCCGGACTAGGAATTGCCATGGGAAATGGAAATGAACATGCAAAAGAGGCGGCGGATTTTATAACTCTATCAAATGAAGAAGATGGAGTTGCATATGCGATTGA
>CALCDS010000315.1 GCA_937900065.1 uncultured Clostridiaceae bacterium
TGATGTGTTTGTTGTTTTTTGATTGCAACATAAATCTTGGCCATGGCTATGTTAAAGTGTGAACGGGCGAGCGGGATGCTCAAAAAATCAACACTTTAGTTAAACATATCCTGTTAAAGTAGTTGTATCCTGCTGATGTCTTATCCGAGGAAAATCAACGCCTTTGTTAAATATACCCTGATTGCTAAAGTTATAAGATAAGAAAATTTTTCTATGGCCGAAAAATTTTCTTGCTTTGCGTTATAATTGATTTTAGATCATATAAAATGGTAAAATATTGTTGTTAGGAGAAAGCGGATATGTTTAATTACAAAACACTTGAGAATACAGGGATTGAGGTTTTGCATCAGACATTTATAGAAGCGTTTTCCGATTATCAGGTTAAAACCGAATTGCCTCTATGGAAGTTTGAGGGGATGCTAAAGAGAAGAGGTTATGATCCAAAGATTTCTATAGGCGCATTCGAAAACAGCGCATTGGTTGGATTTATTTTGAATGCTTTTCGAAACTGGGATGGCAAACCCACAGCATATGACACGGGGACAGGCGTTATAAGCGAATACAGAAGACAGGGGATAACGAGCAGGATGATTTTAAATGCCAAGGGATTGTTTAAAGAAAAAGGCATCAAGCAATATCTTCTTGAAGCAATTAAGTCCAATACGCGTGCGGTTCGGCTCTATGAAAAGCAGGGATTTGAGATTAAAAGAAATTTATTGTGCTTTCAAATGGACAAAAATAAATATAACCCGGCTGCAGGCTTTAAAGTTGAACATATTCAAAAAATTGATCCGGTAGATTGGAAGCAGTTGATGACATTTTGGAACTTTGTCCCATCCTGGCAGAATTCAATCGATTCTATTGATGCCGTATACGATATGTTTATATATTCTATTGTGCGTCTTGAAGGGATGATTGTTGGCTATGGAATCATAGACAAGAACACAGGGGATATTCCTCAAATAGCGGTAGGCAAGGATTACAGGCATATGGGAATCGCTTCAGCCATAATTTCAGACTTAATGGAAAATACAAAATCAGATAATATCAGCATACTTAACATAGATTCTCAATCAGAAACCTTAAAGCATTTTTTGCTCAAATCAGGGTTTAAAAATCATGTTGATCAATATGAGATGGTTTTAAAATTGTAACTTTTCCATAACTTTTTTTACGGAAGAGATTGTTGCTTTAGATCTTACGGTTATATGGCGGCTGTCTATGCCTATCAGCGGAGCGAATAAAAGCTTCACGGTTTTGGTTTGCTCTATTTCTATGCTTTTGCCGTCTTTTGCGATAGTTATAATCGTATCGTCTGTGTCAACACTGTTTTTTTTTAGGTATTCTATGGCGGCTGCCTTAGCCTTATATTCGCTGCCCGGAAGCTTAAAACTTGCTGCCAGTGCTGCCGAATGCAGTGCGTTAGAAAGTTTTGACCCTTCTGTATAAACTAATCCGATATCTATTGTAAGTGCGGTAAAACCGAAAAATACAGCGACCATTATACAGAGCAATGCCGCATTTCTTTTATCGTATAATTTCTTCATTAAGACACCTCATTTGATTTTCATAGAGGTCTGAGCGTTTAATACTATCGTTTTGCCAAAGAGCGCCCCTATTATGGGAACTTTAAGGTCATAGTTGTACCTCAGCTTTACGATAAGAGGCTCACCGGATTTCCTGCTGCCCTCTGAAGGAGTAATATGTATGTTGAGTTTTTCAGGCTCCAGGTTTGGAGAGGTGGAGATGATAGTTCCTTGAATTTCAGCGTTGGAGCTTCCAATAGTTCCCACCCTCGCAGCTTCTATTGCCGCGTTTTTTAGGATTAAATATGAATCGAGGAGCATCCCGAACTGCATTATAGCCATCATTAATACAAGCAATACAGGGAGAGCGATTATAAATCCTAAAAGAGACTGATCATATCGATTTTGTAAATTTCTCAAGGTAACCGACCCCTTTTGTGAATTGAAATCATCATATGTTTTAAAAAAATGCTCTAATCAATCTATGATTAGAGCATTTTCGGGAAATTTTAAAGGGAACTTATGAACCTAATGCTGGAATGAATGTATCTATGATTTTCCCTGATTTATATTTTATAGGGCTGGCCGGAAAACTTAATGCTGCAATGACATCTATGTTACAAGTACTATATCAGCACATAACAGCCATACTTTGCTCTTTTTCATCAGTGGGTCTATTAAATAAGCAGCCTATGAAACTTCTCGGCAACTCGATCACTCCCTTTGATTTTCTTCTGCCTCTTTCGACTTAATTATATAGCCGCGCATCTTTATTTTGTAGTGTGCAAAGGTCCCGATATGTCAGTAAAAAAGTATAAAAAAAACAGGGACTAAAGTCCCTTGCCATATCATGGCTCATATTTTGTTTTGTAATACTGGTCGATGTTGTTTTGAATTGCAAGAATAGTAGCCTGAACTCGGTCCTGTACATTTATTTTCTTAAACAAATTGGTTGCATAGTTTTTTATTGTTTTTTCCGAAAGGTAAAGCTGTTCGCCTATTTCCTTATTGCTAAATCCCTTTGATATCTTGCTTAACACTTCAACTTCCCTTTTCGTAAGTTTGTCCAGGATGCATGCACTTTTTTTACTTTCACTTTTTATTGCTGAAAACAAGAGAGATACAAGGGAACTATCTATGTATTTTTCACCCATGTTTACCATTCGGATTGCATTTACGATCTCCGTTCCTGCCGAATCCTTGAGTATATAGCCGTCGGCTCCTATATCGATAGCAGAGCGGATGATGTTTCTGTCGTTTTCGACAGTTAAAATTATTACTTTGACATCATATTCACATTCTTTTATCTTTTTTAAGACGTCGATTCCATTCATCAAAGGCATATTACAGTCCAAAAGCACTATATCGGGATTATTGAGCCTTATGAACTTTAAAGCCTGTTCGCCGTCTTCCGCTTCAGCGACGATTTTCATGTCGTCTTCAAAACCTATTATTCTTTTAAGTCCCTGTCTTATAATATCATGGTCGTCTGCAATCAATATTTTAATCATCTTTTTTTTCATTTTTTATTACCTCCCGATTGATAGGAAGATTGATAGTGTAAGAAGTACCTTCTCCGATAGAGGATTCGATCTTGATTTTTCCCTGGAGCTGGTTCACTCTGTCCAACATGCCGACTAATCCATACGAAGTGCCTTTTGCTTTGACTCTTTTTAATGTTTCATCGACATCAAAGCCGATCCCGTCATCGCTTATTTTTAAAATCAGGTACTTTGTACCGTAATCCAGCTTCACTTCGGCATGTTTTGCTTTAGAATGTTTCTTTATATTGTTGAATATCTCCTGCACGATCCTGTATACCGCCACTTGAATTATAGGCTCTATTTCTTTTTGAACCGGCTTGAGTTTCAACTTTACATCTATATTTGCCTCTTGAGCGATCGTATTTACGACTTGCTCTATAGTCTGTGTGAGTCCTAAATCATCCAATGACATCGGCCTTAGATCATATATGATGCTTCTTACTTCTTTTAGGGCTATTTTAACGCTTTCCTTTAATTCGGAAAGCTCCTTTAAACCTTCCTTCAAATCCTTCATTATTACCATTTTGCATATGTCGACCCGCATTATCGCGTTTGCCATATATTGAGCAGGTCCGTCATGAATGTCTCTTGCGATTCTCTTTCTCTCATTTTCCTGAGCCTCCAGTATCTTTATCCCAAGAAACATCTCCGAATTTTTTTCTTCTTCATCAACAGTTGAAAGAGCATCTCCCTCGAGATAGCTCATAGCAACGCTTATCTGATTTATTACTTTTTCAGTTCCCTCTATATTTCTCATGGCTTTTTTAAGAGATATCTCCAGGCTGTCCCTTCGCTCTCTTAAGGATTTTTCTTCATTTCTTTTTGCAAAGTATTTAATCCTTATATCATAAGATTCTTCGTAAGCCTTTTTTATATCATCTTCAGTATATATTTTAAAGTTTGCTGAAACTTTGGCCAATCTCGTTCTTGCGGCCTTATCCTGCATTTCAAGGTCGTCTACCTCATTTATGACCTTTATAAGGCTGCTTTTTACATCATCGATCTGATGCTCTAAGTATTCCTGCTCATTTCTTATGTTGTCTAAAATATTAAAAATCTGCTCTCTGCTTGAGTTTATCTCTCCCAATACTTTATTTATTATTATATTTATCTCATCGAGATCTACAAATTTGTTTTTCATACTGCACCCACCCTTGTTTGGATTTGCATAAAAGTCATATGAAGATTAAACTTGCTAAAGAGAGTGGAGGGCCGGACAGTACGCAATCAAAATATTAATTATAAGTACATTGAGTAAAAAAACTATTGACAAACTGAGTGATGGAATAATAATATACATGACATCCCCCCTTAAATCTAGTGATAAATTTATGACAAAATATCTAGTCTTATTATATACAATCGTTAACAACATTGCCATAATATATTGAAATTCCAGATATAAGGTTAAATGTTATAAAACGGTTG
>CALCDS010000316.1 GCA_937900065.1 uncultured Clostridiaceae bacterium
TTAACATAGCCATGGCCAAGATTTATGTTGCAATCAAAAAACAACAAACACATCAAATGTCCTGTCCGTTATATAAATGAATAGAAAAACGGGGAGGTATTTAAATGGTAGCTGAAAATATGTATGATAATTATAAACATGCACTCATTAGAATATTGGGAACCTCAAACCAATATAAAGCCGACGAGCTTTTTAAAGAAATATTTTCTTTTAAATCGCAAACACTAAGCAATCTTCGATCGTTATATAAATAGACGTAAATGTGAAAGGATGAGTCTTCTTGGGCATAGATGAACTATATGATGATTATGAAAAACCATTATTGAGATTTGCAAAGTCTCTTACAGGCAATAAAGACGATGCCGAAGATTTGCTCCAGGAGACTTTCTTAAGAGCCATAGATAATATAAGTCTCTTAGACACGCTTTCAATGTCCCAGACAAAATCATGGTTATTTAAAGTGCTGAAAAACTGCCTGATAGACAAAAAGAGAAAGTCAAAGTTTGAAACGCTTGCAGAACCTGGTGAGGACGAATTTGGCTTCTCAATTGGAGCAGAAGTTGAATCAAAGCTTTTTATTGATGAGGCTTTGTCTTATCTTCCTGAAAAGAGCCGGGATATACTATATAAGAGGTATATTCTCGATATGAACAGTACGGAAATAGCAAGCATACTCTCCATGCCTGCTTCAACTGTCCGCTATCACATTCACGCCGCAATAAAACTGTTGAGAAAAAAATATAAAATATCTATTGATTAGGAGGAAAATATCATGGGTAATTCAATCGGCAACATAGGCGTATTGGATCTGACATCTGCAACCGAAGAAAGCGTCAGAGGAATAAGCAGCATTGGAAACGTTGGGATCATAATCTGCAGCAGCGGCAATACAAAACTTGTATCACTGCTTAATATAGGCAACATAGGATCTTTGGATGAAGTCCCCATAGGCTGCAAATTCGTACATGGCAAGATAGAAATGAACGGCAAGTATTTTGAAAGCATAAAAGAACCAATATCATTGTTTGTAGCAGGGCAGGTCATCATCAAAAAAGATGTGACAAAAGAGGATATTGAAAACAAGATAGGATTTTTAGGCATAAAGGGCCAGGTTATCTGTCCTGAAAAACTTACAGGCGCCCTAGAGTCAAAATGCAATAAAATAAAAGGACAGTTGATTCCTTATTCAAACAATTATCATATAAGCACTGGAAAGGTCGACATCGATAATTCATTCTTGAAATCGCTTGAAGAAAAAACTTTGCTGATAGTAATAGGAAAAGCTTCAGTTGTGGATGACATCGACACAGCTCTCTTTGATGAGAAAATAGAAAACATTGAAATCATCGGCAAGGCTCTTATAAAAGAAAAATATTCTGATTTGCTAAAGAACAAATTCAAATTGCAAAGCGGCTTATCATGCAAACTGGAAGTCATACCTTATGGTTACTCATATATTGACGACGACATTTATATAGACAGCCTTACAATCAAAAAATTCAATCATGTTAATATTTATGCAGCCGGAATGTTGAGGTTTGGCGATGACATAACTGACGGCATGCTGCACGAACACATAGAAGCCATAAAGACAAAAGACATAATCGTATGCAACAATAAAATAAGGGAAGCAGTATTGACTCTCTGCGATGCATCGTCCCAAATTTTGGACTATTCCGGAAAAGTCACAGTCATAGACAGTGAGCACACGATCATGCAATCCGAATTAAAATACTCGCCTGAGAAGATATCATATATAGTACATGGAGATCTTAAAGTCGACAGCGAAGTCCTTCCTGAAACATTCATTGAAAAGGTTGAATCCATCGATAACTTTGGAGACATCACATGCAGCAAGGAACACTACGGATTGGTGCAGCTGAAACTGCGCACAAACGATGGCGATGTATCAATCATTGAAGATAAAAACAGCGACGAAGGATGCGGCATAGGAAATATAGGATATTTAAAACTATAATTTTCTGCTGTACCTTAAGTCATAAAAAATCTGTTGCAAGTATAATTAGCAATTCACTGTGCAACAGATTTTTTA
>CALCDS010000317.1 GCA_937900065.1 uncultured Clostridiaceae bacterium
TCAGATGGGTTCCTTCCGTACTATTATGAAAAATATTATTCATTGTTTGATTATTTTGATGTTTCACCGGTTGTCATGGTCGATGAACCGGAAAGAGTGGTTCAGAGAGTGGATACGGTATTGTTTGAATTTCAGGACACATATAAAAGCATGCTCGATAAGGGTGAAGTTCTCCCAAAGCAGGGTGAACTGCTTTATTCAAAGGATGAAGTGATCGGTTCCCTGCATGAGCACAGTATGATAACATTCAATGTGCTTCCAAAGATTGTGGACGGTTTTAGGGATGAAGCAATAGTCAATTTTACCGCAATGACCATGACTCCTTTCCATGGCAAGATTGAATTCTTGATTGAGGAGCTGAAGCGGTGGAAATCAAAATCATATAGCGTTGCTATACTTTGCGGCACACCGGCAAGGGGGCAAAGGCTTGTGGGCTCCTTAAAGGAGGAAGGTATAGAATCAATATACCATGATGATTTGGATGAAGATATCCTTCCCGGGCAGATAGTGATAACAAAAGGCGTGCTATCTAGAGGGTTTGAGTACCCTAACGTCAAGTTCGCACTTATATCGGACAAGGAGATATTTGGGGAGTCCAGGCATAAAAGGAGGATGCCTAGGGTAAAGGGCGTATCCAGGATAAAAAGTTTTACTGATCTTAAACCTGGAGATTATGTCGTGCATGTAAATCACGGGATCGGGATATTCCAGGGTATAAAACAACTTGTCGTCGAGGGAATAAAAAAAGACTATCTAGATATAAGGTACGCTTCCGGCGACAGGTTGTATGTTCCGGTAAATCAGCTGGATCTTGTACAAAAATATATAGGAGGCCAAGGTAAGCCTCCTAAAATATACAAGCTTGGCGGTACGGAATGGGTAAGAACAAAAGATAAGGTAAAAGAGTCTATAAAAAAGATGGCCGGAGATTTAGTCAAGCTGTATGCCGTAAGGCAGCAGGTTTCAGGCCATGCTTTTTCACCCGATACCCCATGGCAGAAACAATTTGAAGAAGAATTTCCATATGAGGAGACTCCGGATCAGCTGACAGCCATAGAAGACATCAAGCGCGATATGGAAAGCCAAAAGCCTATGGACAGGCTTTTATGCGGGGATGTGGGTTATGGAAAAACAGAAGTTGCTATAAGGGCCGCATTTAAAGCTGTAATGGATGGGAAGCAGGTTGCATTCCTGGTCCCAACGACCATATTGGCTGAACAGCACTATAACAATTTTGTTCAGAGATTTTCAGGATTCCCTGTAAAAGTCGATATGATGAGCAGATTTAGGTCTCCCAAAGAGGTAAAAAAACTTATCAAAGGATTAAAGGATGGAAGTGTAGATATACTTGTAGGGACTCACAGGATACTGCAAAAGGATGTGAAGTTCAAGGATCTGGGTTTATTGATAATCGATGAAGAACAGCGGTTCGGGGTAGCGCATAAGGAAATGATAAAAAATATCAAAAAGAACATAGATGTCCTCACGCTTACTGCTACGCCCATACCGAGGACTCTCCACATGTCTTTGATAGGGGTAAGGGATATGAGCATAATAGAAACGCCTCCGGCCGAAAGATATCCTGTTCAGACATATGTAGTTGAATTCAATGAGCAGTTGGTCAGGGATGCCATACTGAGGGAGATTAATAGAAATGGGCAGGTATATTTTGTTTATAACCGTGTTGAAACGATAAAGGAGATGTATGCAAGGCTTTCCATGCTTGTGCCTGAGGCAAGGATAGCCGTAGGGCACGGTCAGATGAGCGAGCATGAGCTTGAAAACGTCATGATAGATTTTCTAAAAGGAGGGTATGACGTATTACTTTCCACAACTATAATCGAGACCGGATTGGATATACCGAATGTAAACACGTTGATTGTTTATGATGCCGATAAAATGGGATTGGCACAGCTTTACCAGTTAAGAGGGAGGGTAGGCAGATCCAATAGGCTGGCTTATGCCTATTTCGTATATAAAAAAGACAAGATGCTCTCCGAAGTAGCTGAAAAGAGGCTAAAGGCTATAAAAGAATTTACGGAGCTTGGTTCAGGTTTTAGAATAGCGATGAGGGATTTGGAGATAAGAGGTGCCGGAAATCTGCTTGGCGCTGAACAGCACGGTCATATGGATACAGTAGGATATGATATGTACTGCAGACTGCTGGACGAGGCTGTGCGCGAGATAAAAGGCGAGAGCATGAATGAGGCAATTGAAACATCCGTAGATTTAAATGTGAGCGCATATATAGACAGCAAATTTATTACCGATGAAACTCAAAAAATCGAAGTATACAAAAAGATTGCGGGCATAAAAAATAAGCAGGACATGTATGACATAGAAGAGGAAATCGAAGATAGGTTTGGCGATATCCCGGAGGCTATGAGAAATTTATTGAAGATAGCATATATCAAAGCCAGGGCTTCCGATGCTAAAATTACAAACATCACTCAAAAGGGCGATATGGTGAATGTATATTTTTCAGATGATGCTAAAATAAGGCCGGGTGATATTGCACTCTTTGCTGAAAAGTATGGAAAGTATATAAGATTTAATGCTTCAAAAGCTCTATATTTTACTATTGATAGAAAAAGTATCAAATCAATGGATATTTTAAAATTATTAGAAGATATGATGGAAACTATTTGCAGCGTTAAACAAGCAAAAGCAGCTGTATAAGCTTGAATCATCTTTAAATTGTATTTATTGCAATAGGCGCTCCGTATGGCTTGTTTATATAATCGCTTTAAATGAAGGTGATTATATATTATAATGGATTATAGTCTTACATGCGAATGTATAATATGATTATTCATAAGAAGGAGATGGATTAGGTTGACCAATACAAAAAGAAGGCTTACGTTATTTGCAGCATTAATCATAGCTCTTGGAATCCTCGCTAGTGGCTGCAGCCTCATTCAAAAAACACCTGAAGCGATTGCCAAACAGAAGGTGGCTAAAGTTGGCAATGAGTATATAACCCGCGGTGAATTGGACGAGCTGGTAAATTATCAAAAGGGCATGTTTATAGCTCAATACGGGCTTGAAGACAATTATTTTGAAAGCACAGATGGCAAGGAAATGCTTTCTAATATAAAAAAGCAGTTGCTTGACAGCATGATAGATCAAAAGTTGCTTGAACAGAAGGCGACTGAACTTAAATTATTTAAGGACGAAAACGAGATAGATACTGAAGTTAAAAAGGTAATAGATACTGAGATCAAACAAGGCAAATCAGATGAAGATTACAAAAAATGGCTCAATGAAGCAAAAATAAATGAAACTTTATTGAAAAAACTTGTAAGGCAGCAGGTCATAGCTGAAAAAGTATATAATAATCTGGTAAAGGATGTAACCGTAACTGATAATGAAATAAAGGAATATTATAATAAAAATCAATCAAGTTTCACTGAAAAGCCTAATACTATGGAGGTTTCACATATATTGTTAAAGACTGAGGATGAAGCCAAAAAGATAAAAGCAAGGCTTGATAAAGGCGAAGATTTTGCAACGCTTGCAAAGCAATATTCAATCGAAACATCGGCTAAGGAAACCGGTGGAAATCTCGGGGAAATATCATATAATGATTCCAATTATGATCAGACATTCATGCTGGCTGCCATGTCTTTGAAGGAAGGCCAGATAAGCAATCCGGTTCAAACCAAATACGGATACCATATCATAAAGGTAACCAAAAAGACTGAGTATCCTGTTCTTGCGTTTGACAAAGTCAAAGAGGATATAAAGAGCCAGCTTTTGGAATCCAAGAAACAGGATAAATATACTGCAAGCATACAGGAATGGAGAAAAGAAGCAAAAGTAAAGACATATGATAAGAATATAGAAAACGTGGCTTAACAAAAATCCGCAGCACTTTGTTTTGTGCCGCGGATTTTTATGTTCTCCTTTTAGTTCTAATATGGGATAGGTATATGTCATTTATAATATATTATACAACAGTAACAAAATGTGAATAAAATGTATATACCTGTAGAATACTAAATATTACAAAAAGGAATATTGAACTGGGAGGGAACTCAATGAAAGCAACAGGAATTGTTAGGCGGATAGATGACCTCGGAAGGGTTGTAATTCCAAAAGAGATAAGACGCACGCTAAGGATAAGAGAAGGTGACCCTCTTGAGATCTTTACCGACCGTGAAGGCGGAGTGATACTTAAAAAATATTCTCCGATTGGTGAATTAAGCGATTTCGCAAAAGAATATACGGAATCCCTTCAACAATCTATTGGTAACATAGTTTGTATATCGGATAAAGATTCGATAATTGCGGTTTCAGGCGCACCTAAAAAGGAATACATGGATAAGAGAATCAGCGAGGATATAGAAAGAGTCATGGAAGAAAGAAAAACAGTGGTGCGCAGATCAAAGAGTGAAGGGAAAGGATATCCAATATATTCTGATGAGGATGATGGAGGCAAATATTCATCACAAGTAATATCTCCAATTATTGCAGAGGGTGATCCGATAGGAGCGGTGATAATATTTTCTAAAGAACCGGATGTCGTTATGGGTGATCTTGAAACCAAACTGGCAGAAACCGCGGCAAACTTCCTCGGCAAACAAATGGAGCAATAAAAAGCAGCATATGCTGCTTTTTTTATACATATTTTATTTTTTAATTGAATAGCTTATAATTGGCAAAATTTAAAATTCTAT
>CALCDS010000318.1 GCA_937900065.1 uncultured Clostridiaceae bacterium
TGCCTTTTGAAGATATTGGATTTGCCAAAATCGACAGCCATAGGGCTCTCAGGGTAGGATATCCTGAAGTCATATTCTGCGAGGGAAAGGCGATTGAACACATAAAAAAAATAGTCGCCAAGATGCTTGAAGAGGGTTCCAATGTATTGGCTACAAGAGCCTCCAAAGAAGTCTACCAGGCGATAAAAAGCGTGGATGACAGCGCCGTATATTATGATTTGGCGAGGATCTGCTTTATTAAAAAGAAAGAACTTAAAAAAACAAAGGGCAAAATACTTGTTGTAAGCGGCGGAACTTCAGACATACCTGTTGCAGAGGAAGCCGCAATCACTGCAGAGGTTTTGGGCAATACGGTTGAAAGGCTTTATGATGTAGGAGTGGCAGGGCTTCATAGGCTGCTTTCGTATACTGATTTGCTGCTTGAAGCGAGGGTTATCATAGCAGTGGCAGGAATGGAAGGCGCCCTTGCAAGCGTGGTCGGCGGTTTAGTTGATAAACCGGTTATAGCGGTTCCAACAAGCATAGGATACGGGGCTAATTTTAAAGGACTGTCAGCTTTGCTCTCCATGCTGAATTCGTGCGCAAGCGGCATAGGGGTCGTGAATATAGACAATGGATTTGGAGCAGGTTACCTGGCCTCCACGATAAACAGGCTTGGAGAAAAACTGCCTGATGATAAATAACGAATATAAAATCGTTCTATAAATGCTGTAAACGATATGAAAAGAGGGTTTGCAATGAAAACATTGTATTTTGACTGCTTCTCGGGCATAAGCGGAGACATGGTTCTAGGAGCACTGATTGACTGCGGCATAGATGGCGGGGCGTTTAAAAATGAACTGTCAAAATTGAATGTTGATGGATATGATATAGAAATCACCAAAGGGTCAAAAAAGGGCATCAGTGGTACCGATGTTTTCGTAAAAATAGAGAATGAGGATAATCCCCATTGCCATATACATAGGAATCTTGAAGATATTGATGAAATAATCGATAGAAGCAGCCTCAATCAACATGTAAAAGAGGTTTCAAAAAAGATTTTTTTGAAACTTGCTGAAGCTGAAGCAAAAGTGCATTCAAAAAAAGTGGAAGAAGTCCATTTTCATGAAGTCGGAGCTTTGGATTCCATAGTCGACATAGTGGGGTGTGCTATTTGCATCGATATGCTGAACATTGAAAGGTTTGCTGCATCCAGAGTAAACACAGGCATGGGATTTGTTGAATGCAGGCATGGAATCATGCCCGTGCCTGCTCCTGCGGCAGCCGAACTTTTGACGGGCATCCCCATATACTCCATGGATATTGAAACCGAGCTTGTCACTCCAACCGGTGCGGCAATACTATCCACGCTTTGTGAAAGCTTTGGCCCGATACCAGCCATGACAATTGGGAAAATAGGATATGGACTTGGAAAGAAGGATATCGACATACCAAACCTGCTTAGAGTATTCATAGGGGATCAAAAAAAAAATGACGACAGTGTATTGATGATGGAATGCAATATCGACGATATGAACAGCGAATTCTATGAGCATACCATGGATAAGCTGTTTGATGC
>CALCDS010000319.1 GCA_937900065.1 uncultured Clostridiaceae bacterium
CTACATAAATGTTTTGCCGAAGGCTCTTAAAGCCAAAGGCATTTGAATTTTCAGTTTGTCTTATAATATAATACAGATTAATCCTCCGCTGCCCTCGTTTATTATTCTCTGCAGCGTCCGCTGCAATTTAAACCGAACATCTTCTGGCATCATGTAGAGCTTATTTTGCAAGCCTTCTTTGACCATCTCTTCCAAGGTTTTTCCGAACATATTGGTCTGCCACAGCTTGCCGGGATCATTCTCAAACTGGTCAAGCAGTGATCTAACAAGCTCTTCGCCCTGCTTTTCGGTACCGACTATGGGAGATACTTCGGTCTCTATGTCCGCCCTTATCATGTGAAGTGAGGGGGCCGAGGCTCTCAGCTTTACTCCAAACCTGCCATTTTGCTTTACGATCTCAGGCTCTTCCAGCTTCAATTCGTCAAGTTGCGGGGGAACAAGCCCATATCCGGTCTCCCTGACATCTTTTAGCGCACCCGCTACCCTGTCATATTCCCTCTTGGCACCGGATAAATCCTTCATCAACTCTAAAAGCTGAGTCTCTCCTTTTATCTCATATCCGGACATTTCACCAAGCACTTGATAGAAAAGCCCTTCTCTTGTTTTCATGTTGACATCGGCCACGCCTTCGCCGAGCTTCATGTTCTCTATCTGTACATCGCCTACAAAATCGTATTCATTGAATTTATCCATGGTTGGCTTCAAGTCCCTGAGTTTGAACATATCCTTAGCCGCAGCCTTGGCGGAGTCCAAAAAGTCCCTTTTAAGCCAATGAGACATATCAAGTGCGTCCACCCAATCCGGCAAATTTATGTTTATTTCTTTTATAGGAAATTCAAACAATACCTTTTCAAGCGCATTGTCCACATCCTCGTTTCTCATCTGCATGACATCCATTATCTGAACAGGCACATTATATTTTTCTTCCAGTTCCCTCTTCAGATTCACGGTGTCGGGATCATACGGATGGGTAGTATTGAGAATCATGATAAAAGGTTTGTTTATGGCCTTTAATTCATTTATTACCCTTTCCTCGGCCTCTATATAATTTTCTCTCGGAATTTCAGTTATGGAACCGTCGGTAGTCACCAATATGCCGATCGTGGAATGGTCGTTGATAACTTTCCTTGTGCCTATTTCAGCTGCTTCCTCAAACGGTATCTCGTAGTCATACCATGGCGTGGTGACCATCCTGGGGCCGTCTCCCTCGATGTATCCAAGCGCACCTTTTACAAGGTATCCGACGCAGTCTACCATCCTGACCTTTAATTTAGCATTGTCCTTTATTTTTATTTCAACAGCCTCATTTGGCACGAATTTCGGCTCGGTAGTCATTATAGTCTTTCCTGCAGCACTTTGAGGTAGCTCGTCCTTGGCCCTTTCCTTTTTGTAGTTGTTTTCTATGTTCGGAATCACTAAAAGATCCATAAAACGCTTTATGAATGTAGATTTGCCGGTCCTCACAGGGCCGACAACACCCACGTATATGTCTCCCTGGGTCCTTTCAGCTATGTCCCTGTATAAATCAAACTCCTCCATCTTCTCCCTCCTTTACAATCATATTTTGATATAGCCTTAACATTATATATATATTGATAGGTTGTTTATAATATTACAAATAATTGCCTTACAAAAACAGGCCGCAAGAAAAGCTGTTTGGTTTTAACAGCTTTTCTTGCGGCCTTGCGATTTCAAGGAATCTATGCCATTTTCCATCCCTTTTTCTCTTTTGATGCTATCTCTTCTATTTCATGCATCTCAATCGTCTTTTCCCTCGTCATAAGTTCATATACCACGCGTCTCACATCTTTGCCCTTATACAATATCCCATACAGTTCTTCAGTAATCGGCATGTTGACGTTATTTATTTTTGAAAGCTCATATGCGGCCTTGGTGGTCTTGATTCCTTCAACCACCATTTTAACTTTTCTTACTGCCTCTCCAACCGGCATTCCCTTTCCAATCAAATAGCCTGCCTTGCGGTTTCTGCTGTGACTGCTCGTGCAGGTCACTATCAAATCGCCTATGCCTGTCAAACCCGCAAATGTGAACATATCAGCTCCCATTGCTACTCCAAGCCTTGTCATTTCGGCAAGCCCCCTGGTCATAAGAGCTGCCTTGGTATTGTCTCCGCTTCCCAAACCGTCGCATATCCCTGCAGCCAGTGCTATTATATTTTTTAATGCTCCGCCAAGTTCGACCCCTATTATATCAGGGTTTGTATATACTCTAAAATCAGGAGTCATAAATAGATCCTGCACATACTCGGCTGCAGTCCTCTGTGGGGACGAAGACACAACAGCCGTCGGCATGCTGCGGGACACTTCTTCAGCATGGCTCGGCCCTGACAGCACACATACCGTGCACTGCGGTATCAAGGATTCTATGACCTGTGACATTCTCATATATGTATTGTTTTCTATTCCCTTTGCTATGCTTATTATAATCTGTCCATTTTTTATATCGTCTTTGATTGCGGCACATACATCCCTTACGGCATGGGACGGCACACCCAAAACCACGGCATCGGCATCTTTTATGCAATCCATTATATCGGAATCAAATTTTATATTTTCCGGCAGTTTCACATTGGGAAGATACCTTTTGTTTTCCCTTGTGCTTTCCATTTCAGACAGCCTTTCCATATTTCTGTCCCATAATCTAACGCTGCATCCCTTTTTGCCGAGAAGTATCGATAAGGCTGTGCCCCAGCTTCCAGCACCCAGTATGGATACATTGCTCATTTAACCGCTCCCTGCCTTTCATCCCTTGCTCTATATATGAACCGTATCGGCGTTCCCTCCAGTCCAAATCTTGAGCGCATCTGATTTTCAAGATATCTTTCATATGAAAAATGCATGAGCTGAGGATCATTTACAAAAAGCACAAATGTCGGCGGTTTGGTTGAAGCCTGGGTGCCATACAATATCTTAAGCTTTCTTCCCTTTACAGTGGGAGGCTGGGTCATCATAACCGAATCCGCAATCACATCATTCAATACTCCTGTTGAAACCCTCATCGAGTTTTGATTTGCCACATATTTAATCAATTCAATAAGCCTATTTACCCTCTGCCCGGTCTTTGCAGATATAAATATGATGGGAGCATACGCTGCAAAGCTCAAACCGGATCTTATATCCCCGGTGAACCTGTTTAAAGTTTTATCATCCTTTTCTACGGCATCCCATTTGTTTACCACGATTATGATGGCTTTGCCGGCCTCATGGGCTATGCCTGCAATCTTGCTGTCCTGTTCGGTCACGCCTTCAAGGGCATCTATCATTATAAGACACACATCCGCCCTCTCTATGGCAGATATGGATCTTATCACGCTGTACCTTTCCACGCCCTCGCTCACCTTGCTTTTTCTCCTTATTCCAGCCGTATCGATCAATATATATCTCTCGCCGTTTACTTCCATTGGGGTATCCACGGCATCCCTTGTGGTGCCCGGTATGTCGCTTACAATTACCCTCTCCTCGTTTAAAAGCTTGTTTACAAGCGATGATTTGCCTACATTTGGCCTTCCCACTATTGCAACTTTTGTTACCTCTTCATCTTCATCCTCATATTCAAATTTCTTAAAAGAAGACACGATGGCATCAAGCAAATCACCCGTGCCAAGTCCGAGCGAAGAGGAGATGCCTATAGGATCTCCTATTCCCAAGTTGTAAAATTCATATACATTGTTTTGCATCTTTAGGTTGTCGACTTTGTTTACGGCAAGAACCACAGGCTTGTTCGTTTTTCTCAACATGGCTGCTACATCCTGATCAGCACTTGTTATGCCTTCTTTTCCATCTGTTATGAACACGATAACATCTGCGGTTTCGATCGCAAGTTCGGCTTGCTTTTTCATCTGGGACAGTATTATATCTTCGCTTTCAGGCTCAATTCCTCCCGTATCTATCAATATGAATTTATGGGTTAGCCATTCGGCCTCAGAATATATCCTGTCCCTCGTAACGCCCGGGTTATCATCCACAATGGCCACGCGTTTCCCGACAAGCCTGTTAAAAAGGGTCGATTTGCCTACATTCGGCCTTCCCACTATTGCTACAATCGGTTTCATCGATAATCACTCCTTTCCTAATATAG